>JBAXES010000748.1:0-2277 GCA_037140315.1 Chloroflexales bacterium | reverse complement strand
GCTGGAGCGGCAGGCCCGCGCCGTCCAGATGGACATGTTCGAGGCCGACGACCTGGGCAAGACCTTCGCCCGCCGCCTGGAGGAGGCCGCCGCCACCGGGCAGCGCCTGCGCATCGCCGTGCTGCCCACCGACAGCCGCCTCCCCCTCCCCAGGGTGCGCGACCGCCGCCGGTTCCTGGCCAACCAGTGGAAGGACTGGGCCGACGACCTGGCCCAGTCCGGCTTCGTCGAGGGCGCGGCCGCCGTGTACACCCTGATCGAGACCTGTATCCGCGAGGGCCGCATCGAGGCCAATGAGAGCGAGTGGCTGCCCCAGCCGCCCGCCCAAGGAGGAACCTGACCGTATGCCCAAGCCCGTCTACATCACGCTTCCGTCACTGGAGATCGAGGACTACGCGCGCTACCTGCGCGAGCGCGGCTGGCTGCTTGATCTCGACGACACGATGGAGTTCGGCTACCTGTGCTTCGCCCCAGGCGACGATCCCCCCAGCTCCGGGCGGAAGTTCCGCGACGCCGTGCTGCTCCAGTCCGAGCTCGACCTGAACCGACACTTCGAGCACCTCTTCGCCACGCACTACCAGATCCCGCCTCCACTCCCACAGGAGCCGCCCAATGCCGAACCTTCCGCCGGTCAGCCAGGCTGACCTCATCGCCGCGATGGCGACCTTCGACGCCGAGCACCGGGGCAGGGGCCGCTTCGCACGCTGGCCCACTGCCGCCGACAAGTTCGCCCTGGCCCATCAGGGCCGCTACTACCCGCCCAAGATCATCATCTCCCTGGCCACGGGAATTGGAGTCAACGCCTTCTCCGGAGGCGCAGAGAGTACTGCGTACACCGACAAGCGCGCCTTGGTGACGGTCATGATCGACGACCCGCTGCGGGAGGCGCTGCGGGCGGCCAACCAGCCCCCGCCCCAGGAGGTATGACCGCCATGCGACCACGACGCAGGCAGAAGCCCGTCGCCATCGGCAACGTGACGATCTCTGTCGTGCTGCTCCAGGTGAGCGGCGCCTACGCCGTCTGGTGCCACGCGAGCCACGAGGTGGCCTGGTCGATGACGCCCGCCGGCGTGCGACGGCAGGCCCTCCGCGTCCACGGGGCGGAGATCGCCGCCGCCCTCGCCGCCGCCGGGTGGGAGCCGCGCATCGTCACCCTGACCGTGGGGGGAGATGCGCGCCGTGCTCGACAGCACATGGAAGCCCGTCCGCCTCGTCGCCGGCGACGACCGGATACCCGCCGCCCTGGTGGGCTCGGCCAGGCGCGACGCCGCTGCAGCCCTGCACGCCGCGGGCAAGCCCCTGCGGGCGGGCGATGAGGAACTAGCCCAGAAGGGGGGTGATAGCGCCGCATGATCGCTGCCCACCAGCCCTAGCGATCACCCTCTGCGCCCCGTCCAGATGCGGTATCTAGCGGGTGGTGGGGAGGGGTGATCGCTGTATCGCGCCTTGATTCTGTCAGCGCCCCTTTCGAGAAGCCCGGCAAGAGCTGCCGGGCCTTTGATTTCCCAGGGAGCACCTATGGCCCGCATCATCCCCAAGCTCTCCGACCGTGGCCCGGCGATGAGCTGGTCCATCGGCAAGGAGGTCGTCGGCGCCGACCGCATCCACCGGGGCTGGTTCATCGACCAGGGCCTCGACGACGACCTCGACGAGGCCGCCGCCGATCTCGGCTGGATCATCGGGCGGCTCGCCCACCTGGATGGGCAGACGCGTCCCCACTGGCTCGTCCCGATGCCCTGCCCCCTGCACGTCCTCATTCTCGGCGTGCCGTACATGAACATCTTCGCGCTCGCCCGCAACGACATCGCGTACAGCGGGCTGGGCTGCCGCTGGAGGAGCGGCGACTCCAGCCGGCTGGGCGCGATGGTCATCCACCCCGAGCTGCTGCGCGCCGGGTTCGTGGAGCCGTTCCCGATCATGGCAAGCTCCACCAGCACCGACGACCTGCTCATCGCGCTGCTGGCCCATAACCAGGTGCTCAACGCCTGCGAGGCGGCGGCGGCGAACGCCGGGTCGCCCCGCGCCTTCGACTTCTGGGAGGTGGCGCTGCCCTTCGGGGCGGGCGAGAAGACGCCCAAGGGGAAGGATGACAAGACCTCGATGATCTCCCCCATCATCTGCGCCCACCCGCCCGCCGCGCAGCAGGACGTGGACTACCTGCGCGGGCTGCTGGCCCCGCCGCTGGTGCGCCGGATCGTCGTGGACCGGTGGCCCAAGATCACCGCCTGGGCGGCAGAGGTTGCCCGTATCGACGACCGCATGGATTAGCACAAAAGG
>JBAXES010000747.1:0-2290 GCA_037140315.1 Chloroflexales bacterium | reverse complement strand
CGGGCTGAAGGCGGCCTACTACATCGGCCCGCGCGCCCGTGAGATCTTCCTCTGGGCCGCCGCCAAGGGCAGCCCGGCCCTGCGCCGCGTGGCCCGCGACGCGCTCTACCTGATCTGGCGTGGCGACCCCGACTTCACCTACGGCCTGCTGAAGGATCTGGTGGCCCGTGTTGGCCCCGGCGCCCTGCGCGACCTGCGCAACATCGTGGAGTTCTTCTTCGAGATCTCGGTGGTGATCTATATTAACCACTGCGATCGCCAGGACGTGACCGACCGGACTGTGGAGCTGTACTACGAGCTGGCCAAGCAGCGCCTGCACCTCGATGTGCTCAACACCGGGATCTTCGGCAAGACGATCGAGGACCTGATCTTCCAGGCGGTGGCCAGCGCCTTCTCGCAGCCGATCATCGACACGATTATGCTGGCCGAGGTGATGCCGATCGAGCAGTTCTTCGCCCTGCCCACCGAGGAGCGGGCGCTGCTGGTGCGCGCCGCGCCTCTGTTCGACCCGGCGGTGCCGCTGGCCGAGCACGTGGAGACGCTGGAGGCCCTGCTGTGCGGTGGGAACATCTTCTTCAACCTGGTGGGCGCGGCCCAGCTGGCCATCCACGCCGCCGAGAACTTCGCCGCCGCCGAGCCGGTGATCCGCGTCCTCTTCGATCGCCTGCCTGGCACCGCTCGGCTCTGGATACTGCTCAGCTTCTCGGCCCTCATCTCACGCACCCCGTCGGCATGGGCACCGCTGATCGAGGAGCTGACCGAGCGTATGTTCGCTGAGCACGCCGATATAATCTACGGCGAGACGGCCGGCCTGCTTAGCCAGCTGGACATCCTGCTGCTGCCCCTCGGCCTGGCCTATGGCAAGGTCGGCCAGACCATGCCGGTGATCGAACTGCTGCTTCAGGACGGGCTGCTGCGCGGCGACGGTCGCCAGATCACGCGCTGCGTGGCCG
This sequence comes from Chloroflexales bacterium, assembly GCA_037140315.1. Lineage (GTDB taxonomy): Bacteria > Chloroflexota > Chloroflexia > Chloroflexales > Chloroflexaceae > Oscillochloris. The sequence goes on along the minus strand of JBAXES010000747.1, from coordinate 1,337 downwards.
GCCTGGCCGCCGTGGGCTTCTACTACCCGGAGCCGACCTTCCGCCTGCTCGACGATCTGCTAGCCGGCATGGGGCCCTCGGCATACCCGCAGACTCTGGTGCCCGCCCTGGCCACCATCCGCACCCTGCACCTGGACGCCGTCGACGTGTTCATGAACCGGGCCGGCCTGAGCGACGACATCCAGCGCCAGGTGGCCGCCGCCGCCGACACCGAGCTGGTGCGCCGCTACATCTATTGGCTGGGCATGTACAACCAGGTCGTCCACTCCTGCATCAACTACCCGAAGATCCGCCGCCAGATGGCCATGGCGGCGATGGAGATGCTGGCCACCGCCCGCCAGCCCAGCGAGGTGATCGCCGCCTACACCGCGAATGTCTTCCGCATGCTGCGCGAGGCCGGCTTTCGCCTGAGCGAGTGGACAACACCTTAGCAAATGTTGAATGTTGAATGTTGAATGGTGCAGGAGGTGAGCAATTCAACATTCAACATTCAACATTCAGCATTATGCTCCTCGACGCCTACAGATTCTTCAGGTTTTCCGCCTTCGGGGCCACGGCGGCGCTGCCGCTGCTGGGGGCGGGCAGCGCGGCGCCGCAGCTGGGCGTCCGGCGCGTGCTCGGGCTGCTGGGCGTCGCGGCGGCATTCCACGCCTTCGCCTATGTGCATAACGACGTGTGCGACCTGGAGATCGACCGCACCCAGCCCCTGCGCGCCGACTACCCGCTGGTGCGCGGCGACATCGCGCCGCAGGCGGCGCTGGGGATCGCCCTGGCCTGCGTGCCTGCGGCCTTTCTGATCGACCATTGGATGCAGCCCGGCGGATCGGGCCACCTGCACCTGGCCGGGGCCTTCGTGCTGATGGCGGCCTACAACCGCTGGGGCAAGACCTGTCCCTTCCCGCCGCTGACCGACCTCGTGCAGGGGGCGGGCTGGGCGCTGCTGATCGCCTATGGCGCGGCGGCCTCGGGCCAGCCCGCAAATGGGCTGACCCGGGCGCTGATCGCCTACGAGCTGCTGCTGATCCTGATGGTGAACGGGGTCCATGGCGCGCTGCGCGATCTGGGCAATGACCGGGAGCGCGGCGCACATACGACGGCGATCATGCTTGGGGCTGAGGAGACGCCCGCCGGGCTGCGGGTCGGGCCGGGGGTCGTCGCCTACGCGGGCGTGCTCCAGCTCGCCCTGCTGGCCCTGCAGCTGTGGGCGGCGGTGCGCGAGCTGCCTGGCCGGCGCGCGCCCGTCGGCGGCGCGGGGGCCATCGCCGGCCTGACGGCGGCCCTGCTGGCTGCGGCGGGGCAGGGCGGGGCGCGGGCGGCCGATGTGGGCATGCTCCACC
>JBAXES010000746.1:0-2293 GCA_037140315.1 Chloroflexales bacterium | reverse complement strand
GTTTCAGCTTTACCGTTTGGCGATGAGGCGAGGATGCGACGAGGCGATGCTATCGACTCCTCGCATCCTCACGTCCTCGCCAAACGGTAAAGCTGTTTTGAACCATGCATTAGGCATACGTAGGGCTTTCTGATGCGCTGCGCTTGGCATCTGAGACCGGGTACCTGAAATTTTGTCTAAAGGCAACACACGCTATGAGCGACATCACGCCGGTGATTGAGGCCCGTGGGATTTGCAAGTACTTTGGGGCTGTGACTGCGCTGGAGAGCGTGAGCCTGCGGCTGATGCCCGGCGAGGTGCTGGGCGTGGTGGGCGACAACGGGGCCGGCAAGAGCACCTTTATGAAGGTGCTCTCGGGGATGCACCCGCCCACCAAGGGCGAACTGCTGATCAACGGCGAGCCCGTACACTTCCGCAGCCCGCGCGACGCCCGCGACTGCGGTATCGAGATGGTCTACCAGGACCTGGCCCTGGCCGGGAACATGCGCATCGACGAGAACATCTTCCTCGGCCGCGAGCCGCTGCGGCGGGCCCTCGGCTTCCTGCCGATCATCGACCACAAGGGCGGCGCGCGGCAGGCCCAGGAGCACCTCGACAAGCTGAAGATCCACGTCAAGAGCGTGGGCCAGCGCGTCGAGGAGCTGTCCGGCGGCCAGCGCCAGGCCGTCGCGATCGCCCGCGCCACCGCCTTCAACGCCAAGGTGGTGATCATGGACGAGCCCACCGCCGCCCTGGCGATCAAGGAGGTGCGCAAGGTGCTCGACCTGATCAGGGACCTCCGGAACCACGGCATCGCGATCATCCTGATCAGCCACCGCATGGACGACATCTTCTATGTCTGCGACCGGGTGATGGCCCTGTTCCGCGGGCATAACTTCGCCGAGGCCCCCCTGGCCCAGACCGACCGCAACGAGGTGATCGGCTGGATTATGGGCAATAAGATCCGCGAGGCGGTACCCAAGGGGATGGATCTGAACTAGGCTTTTGGGGCTGCGCCCCAAACCTACTTTTTGTTGGGTTTGTGCGGCGAAGCCGCACAAACCCAACAAAAAATACTGTGGGGGCGGCTTCGCCGCCCCCACACCCCCACTGGAAGTGGCTACAGTAGGAGCTTGTGACGATGACGACCCCCGCGACAGAGATGTCAGACGCCCAGCGCAGCGAGCGGCTCTCGGTGCGCCTGCTGCCCTTCCTGGATCGCTACGGCGTGCTGCTGCTGGTGCTGGGCATGGCCGCGATCTCCTTCGCCCTTGAGCCCGAGGTCTTCCTGACCTGGCGCAATATCAGCAATATCTTCCGACAGATCTCCTTCAACGCCGTGCTGGCCCTGGGCGTGTTCCTGGTGATCGTCACCGCCGGGATCGACCTCTCGGTCGGCTCAACCCTGGCCCTGGCCATGATGTCGACCGCCATCCTGGCCAAGGCCGGCACGCCGTGGCCGCTGGTCATCCTGGCGCCATTTGTGGTCGGCGCGCTGGTGGGCGCGGTGAACGGGCTCGGCCTGACCTGGCTGCACCTGCCGCACCCCTTCATCATGACCCTGGGCACGCTCAACATCGCCCGCGGCCTGACCAACCTGATCTCGCGTGGCGCCGCGATCAGCGGCCTGCCCGATCAGGTAACCTGGCTGGGCGCCGGCGACATCACCGTGGTCGGCGTGGAGGTCCCGGTGAGCCTGCTCGCCGTGCTGGTCTCCTACATGCTCATGAGCGCATTCCTGACCTACACCCGCACCGGGCGGCACATCTACGCGATCGGCGGCAACCCGCAGGCCGCGCGGGTCAGCGGGATCAATGTGAACCGCACCCTGGTGCTGGTGTACACGATCTGCGGCATGCTGGCCGGCCTCTCGGGGCTACTGCTGGCCGGGCGCACCAACTCGGGCTTCCCCAACGCCGGCATCGGCCAGGAGCTGGATGCGATCTCGGCGGTGATCATCGGTGGGGCCAGCTTCTTCGGCGGGCGCGGCACAGTGGTCGGCGTCTTCGCCGGGGCCCTGGTGATCGGCCTGATGCGCAACATCCTCAACCTGCGCGACGTGCCGGTCTTCTGGCAGCAGGTGCTGATCGGCGTGGTGATCATTGTGGTGGTCTCGCTCGATGTGCTGCGCCGCAAGGTCGCCAGCTCGCATCGGTAATCTTTATAGCCCTCACCCCCGGCCCCGCTCCCGCATGCGGGAGCGGGGAGACCAGCGATAAACCCGTATCGCACAACGAGCGTTGGGGTTGAAGCTCCCCCTCTCCCGCCGCAGCGGGAGAGGGGGACGGGGGGTGAGGGCCGGTCTCAGAAGGGG
>JBAXES010000745.1:0-2298 GCA_037140315.1 Chloroflexales bacterium | reverse complement strand
GCCCCCGGCTCACCCCTGAGACCGACTCCAGGGGCTTGACGCCATCATAGCCCAACGGAAGGGACGAACATCCATGCCAGTTCGTGAACAACTCGTAGAAACCCAGGCCGCGCCTGCCGACGTACGTGAGCAACCCCATGGCACGATGCGCAGCGACGCCGACGGACGGCAGCGGCCACGTGCCCGCCGCGACGTGATTGACGACCCGCCGCTGCCGCCGCCCACGGCGATTCGCGGGCTGTATCGCCGCATTGGGACGACGATTGCGCTCGCCGGCGCGGCCTTGATCGGCGGGCTGATGTGGTACTATGGCGGCATCTGCTCGCTCGACTATCTTGGGGACACCTTTGCGGTCATTGCGACCTTTATCCGCGATACGACCTGGTGGCAGCACTGGTGGATCCCGCTGGTGATTTCGGCCGTGGAGATCTTCCTCTGGCCGCGACGGGAGCGGCGCTGGGCGATCTTCCTGCTTCGGCTCATCCTGTGGCTGGCCGTCATGGCCTTCGATGTCTTCACCACCGGGCGCGGGCTGCTGGCGATCATCCAACCGCAGATCATGATCGCCGATGCGACACACGCGCGCTGGCTCAGCGTCGGCCTGAGCGGCAGCATCGGCGTCGCGTTCGCCTACCTGCCGGAGAAGATCGCGCGCTGGGTGCTGAGCGACCTCTGGAACCTCTGGCTCGCCCCGCTCTGGCGCTGGCTGCGTCGCTCCCGCCCGCAGCCAGAGACGCAGTCGGTCTAACCATATGACCTACGAGGAGACACGGCAATGGATGCGTGGTTCCGCGACCCTGGCCATCAGATCCTGGCGATGACCGTGGCCTTGCTGCTGGTCGGCATCGCGCGCCTGCCGCGTTTCCTCGCCTGGCTGCAGCGGCTGGCCCCTGCGCGGCTGCTCCCCAGCATGATCGCCGCTACCGCGCCGCCGCTGCTCGCCCGGCTTGGCCTGCGCGCGCCGCAGCCGCAGCCGGTGCCAGCGATGCCCGCGACGCTGCCCGGCGCGGGTCGCGCCCTGGCCCATCCGCCGGGGGTTGAGGCCGCGCTGGACTACATTGCTGCGGGTGTCGCCGCATGACCGCTACCTGCTCCCCCTCGGCTGGCACACCGTGCTCCGCCCCCAGCCAGACCTCGTCCACACCGCCCTGGTCGGCGAGACCAACCACGTGTTGATCAGCGGGGCCAGCGACTGCGGCAAGGACAACCTGGCCTGGTGGATGCTGCTCTCGCTGGCCCTGGTGCATCACGACCCGGCCGAACTCCAGGTCTGCATCATCGACGGCAAGGGGCTGGACTTCCAGCCCTGGCAGGATAAGGCCCAGACCTGGGCGCTGGCCAGCGACCCCGAGGCGATCCCCGCGACCCTGCGGGCGCTGACCGCCGAGCGCCAGCGCCGCCGCGACATCCTGGTGGCGGCGGGGGTGAGCAAGTGGGATCACTACCAGGGTGGAGATTTGCCCCTGCTGGTGGTCTTCATCTCCGAGCTGAGCCTGCTGGAGACCGGGCTGCGGCGCGAGCGGGTGCGCCGCGACCGCGACCGGGCGCTCGACCTCGATCTGGAGTCCTGGCTGAACACCGAGCTGACCGCCGGGCGGGCCTTCGGCATCCGCTACCTGATCGGCATGCAGACGGTGAGCGGGATGGAGATGCGCTGGCGCTCCCAGGTGGGCGTGTTCATGGGCGGCTACCAGCCCGACGAGTCGCAGGTCAAGCCGAACACCGGGAAGACCGCGACGCAGATCGCGGCAGCCGGTGCCGTACCGCCAAACCTCCTGCCGACCCCGCCCGCCGGCGCGGGCGTCTTCACGGTGGTGAGCGGCGCGCAGTGCGCGACCGTGCGCGCGCCCTACCTGAGCGACGCCGAGCGGCGGCGCTGGCTGGCCCACCTCCCCGACCGATCTGTCGCCGCAGAGTCGCCCGACCCGCTGCTCCAGCGGTATCTTGATACCGAGCTTGAGGGAGCGGAGCCTGCGCCGACCGCAGCAACCTCGGTGTTGTTGCCGCTCACCCCGGCCGCCATCGCCGCCATCGGCGCGCGCATCGCCCTGGGCCACACCAAGACCGCCGTCGTCCGCGCGATGCCCGGCTACGACACCCGCCGCCACCGCGAGTTTGCCGCCTACTACGAGCGCATCGCCGCCGACCTGGCCGCGCAGGGGCTGACGGCGCGCCGCGCGCGGGACGCAGCCCTTGTTGGGATTACCGAGGTGTAGGATGGCATCCTATGCGGGAGGGCCAGCGTTGCTCCGCGTGACCGAGGCCACCTTTGGGCGGCGGGTGCTCCGCGCGCCCCTC
>JBAXES010000744.1:0-2298 GCA_037140315.1 Chloroflexales bacterium | reverse complement strand
CGCGCGGCTACGCCCAGAAGGTGAGCGCGGCCCTGGCCGAGCGGAGGGCCAGCGCGACCGCCGGGCGGCCGCGCCGGCTCCTGCGCCTACGCGGCCTCGCCCCCAGCGACCTGGTGCGCTACTTCTACCACTCCACGCTGCGCCGCGCCGACGAGCGCGGCATCGGCCGACACCGCTCCCAGACCCCCCGCGAGTACGCGGCCCAGCTGCGGGGCCAGCTGCCCGAGGCGGCCGAGGATATCGCCGAGCTGACCGACGCCTATGTGGCGGCGGCCTACGCGCCACGCCCGGCCTCCCCGGCTGAGGCGCGCCGGGCCAGGCGGCCCTGGGAGCGCCTGCGCCAGCTGCTGCGACGGTTCGGGCGCTGAGGGCCTTGGCCCCTAGTGTGACGCCTCGGCGGGCTGCTCGGCCTCAATCCGGCGGGCGCGGATGAACGAGGCGATGACAGCGATCACCAGCGTGGAGATGATCACGCCGAGGGAGAAGGCGTTCGGGATCTCGTGGCGCTCGCGCAGCGCGAGGTAGGTGATCTCGGGCCAGAGCATCTTCACACCGACAAAGGTGAGGATGACGGCGAGGCCAGTCTTGAGGTAGTGGAACTTATCCATCACCCCGGCGAGCAGGAAGTAGAGCGAGCGCAGGCCAAGGATGGCGCAGATATTCGACGTATAGACGATGAAGGGGTCCTGGGTGATCCCAAAGATCGCCGGGATCGAGTCGACGGCGAAGATCAGGTCGGTGCTCTCGACGATCAGCAGCACCAGCAGCAGCGGCGTGGCCAGGAGCCTGCCATTCTCCTTCACAAAGAAGCGCGGGCCGCGCATCTCCTTCGTGACGGGCAGGAAGCGGCGCACCACGCGCACCAGAATGTTGCCCTCGGGGTGGATGTCCTCCTCCTCATCGCCGCTGAAGAACATGCGCAGGCCGGTGAAGACCAGGAAGGCCCCGAAGACGTAGATGATCCACTCGAACGTATCGAGCAGGGCGGCGCCGAGCAGGATCATGCTGCCGCGCATCAGCAGGGCGCCGAGGATGCCCCAGAAGAGCACGCGGTGCTGGTAGGCTGCGGGGACGCGGAAGAACGAGAAGAGCAGCACGAAGACGAAGATATTATCGACGCTGAGCGAGTACTCGATCAGATAGCCGGCGAGGAAGTTGAGCCCAACCTGCGGGCCAAGCCAGAAGCGCAGCCCCAGGTTAAACACCAGCGAGAGCGAGATCCACACCGCCGTCCAGATCGCCGCCTCCTTCACCCGCACCTCGTGGGCGCTGCGGTGGAAGACTCCCAGGTCGAGGGCGAGTAGGATGAAGACCACGGCGTGGAATCCCACCCAGGCCCAGATGCTAATATCCACACAACCTCCATCCATTAAAAATGACGAGTGATGAATGACGAATGATGAATGAGTGCGAGCGATACCCCAATTCGCCATTCACCATATCATGACTCATCATTGATCATACGCTGAGGGAAGCGCACGCGGGCGCACATCCAGTCGCCGCTCTCCTCGCGCACGAGCTGGAAGCTGCCGCCGAGATCCTCGTGCACCAGCGTCTCAATGATCTGGAGGCCGAGCCCGCTGCTGTGGCTGGTGGGCGGCGGCGGGTGCGTCGGGCCGTCATCGCGGATATCGACGGTGATGCTGCCATCGCAGAGGCATGAGGCGATCTCCACGCGCCCGCCCTCGGCGGCCAGGCCGTGGGTGAGGGCGTTGCTAATCAGCTCGTTGATCACCAGCGCCAGCACCGTGGCATCGCGTGAGCCAACCCGCACCGGCTCGCCGGTGATCGTGAACTTCACCGGGTTCTCATTCATCACCAGAGTAGACTGGGCGCTCTCGACCACCTGGCGGGTCACGGCGCTGACCGTGGTGACGCCGACGTCCTCACGCGAGAGCAGGTTGTGGATGGCGGCGATCGACTGGATACGCGCGGCGCTCTCGCGCAGGGCCTTGGCGCCCTGGCTATTCGACTCGACCCGACGCAGCTGCATGGCCAGCAGAGCCGAGATCGTCTGCAGGTTATTGCGCACGCGGTGGTGCATCTCCTGAAGCAGGGCCGACTTGATCATCAGCGCGCGCTGGCTCTCGTCGTAGAGCCGGGCGTTCTCAATGGCGATGGCGGCCTCGTCGGCGAAGGTGCTGAGCAGACGCACCTGCTCGTAGTCGAACAGGTGCGGCTCAGACTTATACAGGCAGATCCCGCCGATCGTGCGCTCGCGGGCGCGCAGGGGCATGCAGAACAGCGAGTGGAAGTTCTCGCGGGCGGCCACCTGGGCCAGGTCAGGGAAGCGCGCGT
>JBAXES010000743.1:0-2310 GCA_037140315.1 Chloroflexales bacterium | reverse complement strand
GCCATGAGCAGCATGATCAGCGTGCGTGACCTCACGCGCACCTACCATACCGGCGACATTGAGGTCCATGCCCTGCGCGGCATCTCCTTCGACATCGCACGCGGCGAGTTTGTGGCGATCATGGGGCCGTCAGGCTCGGGCAAGTCTACCTTGATGAACCTGATCGGCTGCCTGGACACGCCGACGACGGGCAGCTACACCCTGGACGGGCTGGCGGTCGAGCAGCTGGAGACGCCGCAGCTGTCGGCGGTGCGCAACCGCAAGATCGGCTTTGTGTTTCAGCAGTTCCACCTGCTGGCCCGCAGCACCGCCCTGGAGAACGTGTCGCTGCCCCTGGCCTACCGCGGCGGCATCCCCGCCGCCGAGCGCCTGGAGCGCGCCGCCGAGGCGCTGGAGCGCGTCGGCCTGGGCGACCGGATGGACCACCGGCCCCAGCAGCTCTCGGGCGGGCAGCAGCAGCGCGTGGCGATCGCCCGCGCCCTGGTGACCAGGCCGGCCCTGCTGCTCGCCGACGAGCCGACCGGGGCCCTCGACACCCACACCAGCGCCGAGGTGATGGACCTGCTGACCGACCTGAACCGCAGCGGGATGACCGTGGTGCTGGTGACCCACGAGCCCGACGTGGCCCACTCCGCCCGGCGGCTGCTGGAGATCCGCGACGGCAAGCTGATGCGCGATGTGCCGACGGCGGAGGCGTGGACGATCCACGACCCGCACACGCCGCACCTTGCGCCTACGCCGGTGGAGCGGGCGCGGCGCCTGGGGAGGCTGCCAGTGGCCAGCCGCTGGAGGAGGAGCGCATGAGCGTACAAGAGCAACCCCTGCGCCGTGTCGACGCGGCCCCCGCCGCCGACGCACCCGCCGCCCCTGATATTGCCGCCGATGAGACCGATCTCTGGGCGGGCGGGATCGGCTGGGTCGAGACGCTGGGTATGTCGCTGGCCAACCTGCGCGCGAACCCGCTGCGTACGGTGCTGACGGCCCTCGGCGTGCTGATCGGCGTGGCCTCGGTGGTGGCCCTGCTGGCGATCGGGCGCGGCTCGCAGGCGGCGATCACCGCCTCGATCACCGCCAACGGTGCCAACCTGCTCACGATCCGCACCCAGGGACCGCCGGGGCAGGGCGGCGTGCGCGGCGCGGTGGGCGAGGGCGGCACGCTCACGTTAGCCGACGCCACGGCCCTGGCTAGCCCGCAGAATGTGCCCGACGCGTCCTTCGTGTCGCCCGAGTACAACGGCAACGCCCAGCTGGTGGCTGGCGCGCTCAACCAGAACGCCCGCGTCACCGGCGCCCTGCCGGTCTACCCGAGCCTGCATAACAACACGGTGGCCGAGGGCGTGTTCGTCAGCGAGGAAGATAACCGCGCGATGGCGAATGTGGTGGTGCTCGGGGCCAATGTGGCGACGAGCCTCTTTCCGAACGGCGACGCCCTGGGCCAGCAGCTGCGCATGAGCGGTAAGAGCTTCCAGGTTATTGGCGTGCTGGCCAGCTCGGGCGGCACCGGCTTCGGCTCGGTCGACGATGGAGTGATCGTGCCGCTAAACACGGCCCAGCGCAAGCTCTTCGGGGCGCGGGCGGCGGTCGGCGGCGAGTGGAGCGTCTCGACGATCGTAGTGCAGGCCGCCAGCGCCGGCCAGACCGACCTGGCCCTGAGCGAGATCAACGCGCTGCTGCGCCAGCGCAAGAACTTGCCAGAGGACGGCAGCGCCGACACATTCAGCGTGATCAACCAGGCCGCCATTCTGCAGACGGTGACGCAGACCACGCAGATGCTCACCCTGTTTCTATCGGCCATCGCGGCGATCTCGCTGCTGGTGGGCGGGATCGGGATCATGAATATCATGCTGGTGTCGGTGCGTGAGCGCACCCGCGAGATTGGCCTGCGCAAGGCCCTGGGCGCGCGCGAGGGCGACATCATGCTCCAGTTTCTGTTCGAGTCGCTGGCCTTGAGCGGGGTGGGCGGGCTGCTCGGCCTGGCCCTGGGCGCGGTCATCGCCCTGCTGGTGAGCCAGAGCGGGGTGCTCCAGGCCCAGCTTAGCCTCGATGCAGCTCTGATGGCTCTGGGCTTCGCGCTGGCCGTCGGCCTGTTCTTCGGGATCGCCCCGGCCCGTAGCGCGGCCCGGCTCGACCCGATTGTGGCCCTGCGCTACGAGTAAATAGCATTCATATCTTTGGTTACAAATGCCAGCGAAGCTGGCATTTGTAACCAAAGATATCAAGGGTTTTAGCTTGTCTACAGGAGAAACTATGAATCAGGAGCGCATACTGTGGGTGGTGGCCGTGCTGCTGGTGGGCGCGGCGGCCTTCTTC
>JBAXES010000742.1:0-2312 GCA_037140315.1 Chloroflexales bacterium | reverse complement strand
CGCCGCGCCCCAGAGCGCTGCGCCAACGCCCACGCTCAGCCCAGCCTGCGCTATCGGCAGCAGCAGCGTCAGGCCCTCGGCCACAACCAGGGCGCACACCAGTGCGGCGGCGCAGAACAGCACCATGTCGCCGCCCCGCACGCGCCGGAACTGCCACAGTGTGCCCCCCGAAAGCAGCGCCGAGATCGCCAGCGACCCGCCGGCATCGGCCGGTAGCCCGGCGGCGGTCTGCAGGCCGAACGAGGGCATGACGCGGGCGCTCATGGCCAGCGCCAGCACACCGGCACCGCCGGCGGCCCACCAGGCCATACCGCCCAGGCGTCGGATGTCGCGGGCCGTACGGGCACCCATGCGCCCAGCTTGGGGCGCCTCGGGGTTCCACAGTGCGGCCAGCGGCACCACCTGGCAGGCCAGCACCAGCAGCGACAGCCCGAGGTGCCAGACATCTGCCAGGCTGTACAGGCGCAGCTGCACCATTACCCCGCCGAGCAGCGACAGCAACATGATCAGCGGCGGCGCGGCTAGCAGCGGCCAGCGCAGCCAGGGGTCTCTGGCGGAATGCCGCCAGGCAACCGCCGCGCCGACCAGCACCAGCAGCAGCGCGAGCAGCACCAGGGTCCGGTGCAAGACCATCAGCCAGACCGGGGATGACAGCGGGGCGGTAAACGCCTCGGCGCAGAGCGGCCACGCCGCGCAGGCGGCACCGCTCCCCGTGGCGCTCACCACGCCGCCCGAGATGATCGCCGCCAGTGAGGCGCTAGCGCCAAAAGCGAGCAGCCGACGGAATGGCAGGTCAACAGCCGTGATGGCCATAGGTATTAGTGGGTGGGGTGCCAGCAGCGAGGTGGCCCTCGCCCGGCCCGCCCCTCATAGGAGCGACTGGACCACAAAGGCGAGGACAAGGGCCGTGCCCAGCGCAGTGAGCAGTGTCCAGGCCATGTCGCCGCGCGGGTCGCTGCGCGGCACGCCGGTCGGGGGAGCGGCAGACGGCTGGCGGAAGCGCCACGCCGAGCGGATCAGCAGCGCTTGGCCGACGGCGACAACCGCTGCGGCGATCACCACAAGGGCCCATGAGAGCACGGCGGAGCGCTTTCCAGACACCGCGATCAGCGCAGTGGCCGCATCGCGACATCAATTCGTGTCTTTATTCACAAAATTCACATCTGCTGGAATTATACCATGCGCCCGGCGAGCACCGCAATCACGCAATGCTCGCCGGGCGCTACCTGTTCGATCTAGGAGTGAGATCTAAAACGGGGGGTCCGGGAGGGCTTCACCATCCCTGACCCTCCCCGCTCACATCACCGCCCCACAAACTCCAGCTCCGCGACACCGATCCGGATGCGGTCGCCGCTCTGCAGCGGGCGGGCCGCGCCCGGGTCAACATCCAGCCCGCTCACCTGGGCCACCCCATCAGCATTCGGCAGCACCGCCAGCTCAAACCCGGACTCAGCCCGCCGCACCACGGCGTGGCGCCAGGCCACACCCGAGTCCGGCAGGTACAGATCATTGCCGTCATAGCGACCGATCGTGGCGCTATCCGTCACCTCGCGCACCAGGCCGGCCTGCGCGCCGCTAATCACCCGCAGCTCACCACGCGAAAATACCTGGCGGGCCAGCGGGATCAGGCCGCCGATGCAGGCCCCAATGATCACCAGGCCGATCCCGCTCAGGGCAACCTGGGCTACGCCAGCCTGAGCCAGAAAGAGCCGAGTCAGGCCCTCATAGAGCAGGCCACCAACCAAGCCGCCCGCCATACCACCCATAGCGGCGTAGACAGCCCGCTGCGGGCGGCGGCTCACCAGCAGGTCGCCGAAGCCGATCAGCAGGCCGAGCAGCATCCAGCTCAATGCCCGGCCAGCCCACCCGCCCAGCAGCACAAAACAGGCCCCCTGGGCAAGCAGCATCCCCACCCCCCCTGCGGCCACGCCGCCCACGCCGCCCAAAATACCGTCGCGCACCGCCCGCAGCGGCTTGCCCTTCACCATCGCGCCATCGGCCGCCGCCACCAGCGCGCCGATAAACAGGCCCAGCCCCGCACCGACAAATGCCGCCGCCGGCCAGATCCCCCAGGTCTGTGTGGCGAAGCTGCCCACTGCCCACCAGCCAGCCAGCCCACCCAGGGCACCAAACACCGCCGAGTAGTATATCTGTAGCTGCTTACTCATCGTCAGCTCCTTATTTCACGTCGTTTCGTGACCGCCCGCAGCCCCCGCAGAATCGCGCGCCAGGGCGCAGCGGGGCCCCGCAGCTCGCGCAGGAGAGGCCCGCCGAGGCGGGGGCGGGGGCCGCGTCGGGGGCCACCACAATCA
>JBAXES010000741.1:0-2328 GCA_037140315.1 Chloroflexales bacterium | reverse complement strand
GCGTTGGATAGCGCCGTGGTCTCCGGCCCCTCTGCGGGCATGTCCGGGTGGCGCTCGAAGTCCAGGTCGTGCAGTAGGCCCACAGCGACCCACAGGTCGGCGTCGGCGCCCTCCCTCGCGGCGAAGTGGCCCATACAGGCGGCCACCGCCTCGCAGTGCTTGCGCAGGCTCTCGGTCTTCACCCACTCATAGAGCGTCTCGCGGGCGCGCTCGGTGTACATCGTGGCTCCTCTTTCGTTGCTGGCGTGGCGCTCGCCATTATACCCTACGCCCTACGCCCTACGCCCTACGCCCGCTTTGACATTTCCCCCCCGGCGCTGTATAGTTTCCCAGGTTTGTGAACTCTGCCACCAAGCACAGGAGGCTTTTCCAATGGCGAAAAAGTGGGTTTATCTTTTCCGTGAGGGCGACTCGTCGATGCGCGATCTCCTCGGCGGGAAGGGCGCGGGCGTCGCCGAGATGACGCGCACCGGCGTGCCGGTGCCCCCGGGCTTCACCATCACCACCGAGGCTTGTAACGCGTACTACGATAGCGGCAAGCAGTTCCCCGAGGGGATGTGGGAGCAGGTGCTCGTCGCGCTCAAAGAGATTGAGCAGCAGACTGGCAAGACCTTCGGCGACCCGGCGAACCCGCTGCTGGTGTCGGTGCGCTCGGGCGCGAAGTTCTCGATGCCGGGCATGATGGACACGGTGCTGAACCTGGGCCTGAACAAGGCCACCCGCGAGGGTCTGGCCACGCTCACCGGCAACCCGCGCTTCGCCGCCGACGCCTACCGCCGCTTCATCCAGCTCTTCGGCAAGATCGTGCTGGATGTCTCGGGCGAGCGCTTCGAGCACCAGATGGACGAGGCCAAGGGCCACGGCCAGCGGCTTGACACCGACCTCAGCGCCGATGAGCTGCTGGAGATCGCCGAGAAGTTCAAGGCGATCGTGAAAGAGGACGCGGGCGTCGAGTTCCCCGAGGACCCGCTCGCCCAGCTGCGCGCGGCGATCGGCGCGGTGTTCAGCTCCTGGAACGGCCGCCGCGCCATCGACTACCGCCGCATCAACAAGATCTCCGACAAGCTCGGCACCGGCGTGAACGTGCAGTCGATGGTCTTCGGCAATATGGGCGACGATAGCGCCACCGGCGTGGCCTTCACCCGCAGCCCCAGCACCGGCGACGGCGAGATCTTTGGCGAGTACCTGGTGAACGCCCAGGGCGAGGATGTGGTAGCCGGCGTGCGCACGCCCCAGCCGATCTACAAGCTCCAGGAGACGATGCCCGAGGTCTACGCTGAGTTCCACACCATCGCCAAGAAGCTTGAGGCCCACTACAAGGATGTCCAGGACGTTGAGTTCACGATTGAGCGTGGCAAGCTCTGGATGCTGCAGACCCGCAACGGCAAGCGCACCGCTGCCGCCGCGCTGAAGATCGCCGTCGACCTGGAGCGCGAGGGCGTGATCGATAAGGCCACCGCCGTCCAGCGCATCGAGCCGCACACCCTCGACCAGCTGCTCCACCCGATGATCGACCCCAAGGCCCGCGCCACCGCCCACGTGCTCACCACCGGCCTGCCGGCCTCACCCGGCGCAGCCAGCGGCACGGCGGTGTTCGACCCCGATGAGGCCGAGCACATGGCGGCGGATGGCCAGAAGGTCATCCTCATCCGTGTCGAGACGGCCCCCGAGGACTTCCACGGCATGGTCGCGGCCCAGGCCATCCTCACCGCCCGCGGCGGCATGACCAGCCACGCGGCCGTGGTGGCCCGCGGCATGGGCAAGCCCTGCGTGGCCGGTGCCGGCGACCTGCGCATCAGCTACGCCGATCAGTCGGTGACAGTCGGCGGCACCACGATCCGGAAGGGCGAGTGGGTCACGCTGGACGGCAGCACCGGCGAGGTCTTCGCCGGCAAGATGCCCACCGTCGAGCCCGAGATGTCGGGCGACTTCGCCGAGTTCATGTCCTGGGCCGATGAGTTCCGCAGGCTCGGCGTGCGCGCCAACGCCGACATCCCCCGCGACGCGAAGGTGGCCCGCGCTTTCGGCGCCGAGGGCATCGGCCTCTGCCGCACCGAGCACATGTTCTTCGAGGGCGAGCGCATCATGAGCGTGCGCGAGATGATCCTCGCCGAGTCCAGGGAGGCCCGCGAGGCCGCGCTGGCCAAGCTCCTCCCGATGCAGCGCGACGACTTCGCCGGCATCTTCCGCGTCATGGGCGAGCGCCCGGTGACGATCCGCACGCTCGACCCGCCGCTGCACGAGTTCCTGCCGCACGACGCCGACGACACCGCCAAGACGGCGGCGGCGCTCGGCGTGAGCGAGGACGTGGTCCGCGCCAAGGTCGAG
>JBAXES010000740.1:0-2334 GCA_037140315.1 Chloroflexales bacterium | reverse complement strand
ATCCTGATGCAGTGCAATTGCCTGAACGGTAACGTACGCTGAAACCTTGTCTGAGCTGCTAGCGATCAGGTGGTTGTGCGCTGGGCAAGGCGGCGGGGCTGCCAGCCGTCGAGGGCCAGCCAGAGCACAACCGCCAGGAGCAGCCAGTGGAGCTGGCTGCGCACGGCGACTAGCAGGCCCACGAGCTGACGCGAGATCGGCAGGGCATCGTAGAGGCGCTGGAGGCCGATCGCCGGCGCGGCCTGGATCTGGGCGAACATCCCCCCGAGGCCAAGCTCAGCGCCGACAAGGCTGTAGAGCTGCCAGGTCACTGCCAGCGAGAGTCCGATCGCCACCGCCGTCAGCACGAGTACCAGCAGGCTATACCACGACTTCGGCCGGGCCTGGGGCGATAGGGCCAGCACAGGCGCGCCCGGCACTAGGGCGAGGAGCTGCGCGGTGAGCATCGCCGGGGCCTCCCAGCGCAGCTCCTGGCACAGGATCTGATCCAGGGCGTCCTCTGGCTCGCGAGGTGGCAGATCAGGTGTGGTGTTCATGGGTTACCTCCCGGCCAGTTGGAACATCAGGTGGAGCGGTGCGATCTGCGGTCGCTGGCCCTGCGGCTGGCTCTGTGACGCGCTCGCCACCGCCCTGGCGGCCGGCGGCTGCTCCTGCGTCTCCAGGATCGTCGCCAATCGCTCTTTGCCGCGCCGGATATGGCTCTTCACCGTGTTCAGCGGGATATCGAGGATCGTCGAGATGTCGGTGTACTTCATATCCTCAAAGTAGTAGAGCGTCAGCACCAGCCGATAGTGCTCCTCAAGCTGGCCGAGTGCGCGGCGCACCTGGTCGCGCAGCTCGCGCGAGTCGAGGGACTGGGCCGGGTCGGACCAGCGGTCGTCATCGGCGATGCTGGCGATCTGGTCGGTCTCCTCATCCTCAGCGGAGGGCGGGGCGACCTGAACCTGGCGACCGCGGCGCCGCAGCTCGTCGCGGCAGAGGTTCACCACCAGCCGGTAGAGCCATGTGGTGAAGCGGCTCTCGCCATTATACTGCGGCAGCGCGCGGAACAGCCGGATGAACGCCTCCTGGGTCAGGTCGGCGGCGTCCTCGGGGTTCTTGAGCACGCTCATCGCGATGCTGTAGACGTAGTGTTGCTGGCCAAGCACCAGCTGGGTGAGCGCCTGGGAGTCGCCCTGCTGGGCGAGGGCGATCAGCTCGCGGGATGGTTCTGCCACCGTGTACGTTCTCCTGGCGCAACGCGCCGTCGTCGTCAGATGGGCCTGTCTGCCGCTGGTGTACGTGTGCCAGACAAACCGCCTCGCCAGATCGCGCCGGGGGCCGATGTTGGCTGGGGCCACTGGCCGATCTGCGGCAGCTCCCACACTCTGGGGCTATGACGACGGGCAGGCGGGGAAGGTTGCAGGTGGGAGCGAAGCGTTAGGGGACGGGGTCGTAGCCGCCGTTAGCCCAGGGGTGGCAGCGCAGGATGCGCTTCGCGGCGAGCCAGCCGCCCTTCAGGAACCCGTGCTTGCTGATCGCCTCGAAGCCATACTGTGAGCAGGTAGGGGTGTAGATACAGCTCGGTGGGATCCACGGAGAGATGGCGACCTGGTAGAAGCGGATAAGCTTGAGGGCGAGCCAGCGCATCATGGTAAGGATGAAGGATGAAGGATGAAGGATGAAGGCTCATCCTTCATCCTTCATCCTTCATCCTTACTCGAGGGGCTCTTTGCCAATGTTAAAGCTGCACGAGTGCGCGCCCTGGGCCATGCAGGTACACTGCTCGACCGCGAAGCGCCGGCCGCCGGAGACCCAGGCGGTAGCCTCTTCGATGATGCCGCGGGCAATGTAGAATACTGGGCCGGGCTCGGGGCGGGTGATACAGTTCGAGCACCTGGTGATGTGGTAGATGAACTGGCCGCGCTCTTCCTCGACATGGCTGGCCTGGTCGCTGAAGCGGTCGAAGGTCTGGGCTGTGGCGTTGAGCGCGATCTTCAGCTTCATGGTGATCGGCATCAGCTTCAGCGCCAGGTCGGCCATACCGAGCAGCGGGCCAAACTCTTTGAGGCCGAGGGAGAAGGCGACGCGACCGGCGCGCAGCTCGAGGCCGCGGGCGCCGCGGGGGCCGTACATCGTGCCGAGGGCCACCGATGTCGCTGAGATCGCCTCGAAGGGAAACTCGCGCTTCAGATCGTTCGGCGGGTAGGCATCCAGATACTGCGGCAGGTCGGCCAGACGAAGCAGCGCCTTCACACCGTTTTGCCCCATCACCTCTTCGAGCGACAGGAAGGTTAGGCGGCCAATCTTATTAGGGTAGTGCAGGCCACGGAATGCTTCTACGCTCGTCATGGG
>JBAXES010000739.1:0-2335 GCA_037140315.1 Chloroflexales bacterium | reverse complement strand
CTGCTCCACCACCGTCACCTCCTCCATGCCGCCGTAGACCTTGTTGGTCGAGGCGTAGAAGACGGCGGGCGGGCGGGCCGCGAGGCGGGCGGCCTCCAGGACGTTCAGCGAGCCCAGGGCGTTGATCTCAAAGTCGGTGCGCGGGTCCTTCACCGAGGTGGTGACGGCGACCTGGCTGGCCAGGTGAAAGATCGTATCGTGGCCCGGGACGGCGGCGGAGATCGCGGCGGCGTCGCGGATGTCGGCCTGGACAAAGCGCACGCGCGCGCCGTATCGCTGCTGGAGCCACGCCAGGTTCAGGTGAGTGAGCGGGCGGCTCAGGTTATCGAAGATCGTCACCTGCTCGCCGCGCGCGAGCAGGGCGTCGGCCAGGTTGCAGCCGATGAATCCGGCGCCGCCGGTGATCAGATGGTTCATGGTCAAATTCCTGTGGGGTGCTCGGGGATATACCGGGCGGCATTATATCAGAAAAGCCCTGCGGGCCACAGGTGTGGCCCACAGGGCTGCTTGGGAGGATACTGCTGGCAAATGTCACCCCGAGCGAAGCGAGGGGTCTTCCCAATGCGGAGGAGGGAAGATTCCTCGCTTCGCTCGGAATGACAGGACACGGTTGGTCGGCGTTTGCCAGCAGTATCTTGGGAGGGGCTTGCCCCTCCCCGCAAAGACCTTCTCGACGGGACTCGTCGCGAGGGCGTCTAGCGTATCACCGCCGGCAGAAACACGGTGCTGACGCTGCCGCTCACTAGCAGGCTCACGCTGATCTCCACAGGCGGCAGGCCCGCCGAGGTGATCTGGATCGTGCCGGTGTAGCTGCCGTTGGTCAGGTTACTCCCCGCGATGTCAAACACGACCGACTGGCCGTTGGTGCCGCTCCCGCTGGTGATCGTGATGATCTGGCTCGGGTCGCTCAGCACCTTGGCTTCCCAGCTGATCTGCGAGCCGTCGCCCGACCCGACCGGGATGGTGAAGGAGCGATGGGCTGTGGGCGTGATGATCGCGTCCGCGCTGGTCGTTGTGAGTAGGATCGCGGGCGTCCCAGTTGTCCCGCTGGAGCGCGCGTCGTGGTGGAACTGCGGCCACGGCGCGCTGTAGGGGCTCTGGCTGCCCGCCGGGCTGCCGAGCGTGCCGGCGAAGTTCGTCCAGGCGTAGAGCTGGCCGTGATCTGGGTTGAGGGCATTCATGCCGCCGATCACCAGGTCGAGCTTGCCGTCATTGTTGATGTCGCCCACCGCCGGGGTCGACTTCAGGGTGCCCCAGGTGAAGAGCGAGGTCTGGGTGCCGCAGCTCGGACTCTGGCAGGTCAGGGGCGCGCCGGTGTCGCCGCGCAGCACGTGTACCGACCAGAAGTTCGCCGCGATCACCTCAAGCGAGCCGTTGCCGTCGAGGTCGGCGATCACCGGCGACTGGAGGTCGCCGCCGAAGGCGTCGTTCGTGCCCGAGTTCGGGTCGCCGGTCGAGGTCGACCACTTCGGGGCGGGGTTGGTCGGATCCCAGGCCACAATATCGCTCTTGCCGTCGCCGCCGATCGAGGCGGCGCCGCTCACCGTGGCCACAATCTCGGGCAAGCCGTCGCCGTCGATATCGCCAATGGCCGGCGAGGACTGGACGCAGGCGGGGGCATTGAGCGTCTGGAGCACGACGCCGTCGGAGGGGCGCAGGATCTTGACCCACTTGCCGCGCTTGTCGCTGCCCGGGTCCGGGAAGAAGCAGCCCGAGCCGACGGCGATCTCGTTGCCGGTGTTGCTGCTCAGCAGGTCGGCCGCCGCCGGCGACGAGTAGATCACCTGGTCGAAGGTGGTACGCCAGATATAGCCGGTCTGGAAGGCGATGCGGGGCAGGTTGGCGGGAGTGCGCTGCTGGGTGTCGAAAGCGTAGACGAAGCCGCCGTTGGGGGTGTTGATTTTGGGATTCGTGTTTTCGCTAATGTCGGTGCCCGCGATCAGCTCAAGCTGCGGGTCGGCGTCGATATTCATAAACAGCGGCGTCGACCAGACCGTGTCGGCGGCGTGGTAGTACCAGCGCACGCTGCCATCGCTGTTGAGCATATAGAGGTTGCGGTCGAGCCCGCCGAAGGCGATCTCCAGCTTGCCGTCGCCATCGACATCGGCGATGGCGGGCGCGGAAACCACACCGTACAGAGACTCTTGACCCTCTGGCGTCACGGCGTCGAAGTTGCGCTGGCTGAAGTTCCAGAGCAGCTGGCCGTCGGAGCCGCGGTAGGCGGCCACGCCGCCGTCGCAGGCGCGGCCGGTGTCTATCAGCGTCCCGTAGCCGATCAGCACGGTGGGGGTGCCGCTACCGAGCAAGATGCCGACGGTGGGGCTGCCGTTGATCA
>JBAXES010000738.1:0-2338 GCA_037140315.1 Chloroflexales bacterium | reverse complement strand
CATCGAGCGGCTGGAGCGGCCACGGCGGCGGCGGAGCCGGAGCTAGAGCCGCAGGGGTTGCGGTCGCGGGCGTAGGGGTTGTGGGTCTGCCGGCCGCGGCCGCTCCAGCCGCTCGATGATCGTGACGAGCGGAAGTTGGCCCACTCGCTCATGTTCGTCTTGCCGAGGATGATCGCCCCGGCGGCGCGCAGCCTGCCGGCCACCCCGGCGTCTTGGGCGGGCCGCGAGCCGAGCAGGGCCAGGGAGCCGGCGGTGGTGTGCATCGCGTCGGCGGTGTCGATGTTGTCCTTGAGCAGGATGGGGACGCCGTGGAGCGGGCCACACGGCATCCCGGCGGCGCGCTCGGCGTCGAGCGAGTCGGCGATCACCAGGGCGGCGGGGTTGAGCTCCAGGACGGCGTGCAGGCCGCCGGGGCCCCGGTCGATCTGGCCGATGCGCGCGATGTAGGCCTCCACGATCGCTCGTGCGGTCAGGCGCCCGCTGTCCATTGCGGCGCGCAGGGCGGCGATCGACGTTTCGTATATTGGGTCGGACATGCAATCATTCCAGGGTAGGGGCGCAGCAGGCGCGCGCCGCCGGCCATCCGGCACATCGATACCATCCCAGCGTGCGCCTGCTGCGCCCCTACGTTATATCCACGTTATTTACAGGCCGAGCGAGATGTATTTGACCTCAAGGTACTCATCGATGCCCTGCGGGCCGCCCTCGCGGCCGAGGCCGCTCTGCTTGACGCCGCCGAAGGGGGCCTGGGCGGTGGAGGGCATGCCGTCGTTCGCGCCGATGATGCCGTACTCCAGGCCTTCGGCCACCCGGAAGACCCGCCCCACGTCGCGGGTGTAGAAGTAGGCGGCCAGGCCGTAGCTGGTATCGTTGGCCATGCGCAGGGCCTGCTCCTCGCTGTCGAAGGGGATGAGCGGGGCCACCGGGCCGAAGGTCTCCTCGCGGGCCACGAGCATGTGGGCGTCCACGCCGGTGAGCACGGTGGGCGTCCAGAAGCGCCCGCCGAGGGGCGATGCGTCGCCGCCGGCCAGCACCTGCGCGCCGCCCGCGGTCGCCTCGCTCACGTGGCTGCGCACCTTCGCAACCGCCGCCGCGTCGATCAGCGGGCCGACGCCCACCCCCGCCTCCAGGCCGTTGCCCACGCTGATCCCGCGCACCTGGGCGGCGAAGCTCTGGGCGAAGCGCTCGTAGATCCCGCGCTGCACGAAGATCCGGTTGGCGCAGACGCAGGTCTGCCCGGCGTTGCGGAACTTCGAGGCCATGGCCCCGGCGACCGCCGCGTCGAGGTCGGCGTCGTCGAAGACCAGGAAGGGCGCGTTGCCGCCCAGCTCAAGCGACAGGCGCTTGACCGTGGCCGCCGAGCTGCGGATCAGCAGCTTGCCCACCTCGGTCGAGCCGGTGAAGCTCACCTTGCGCACGCGCTGGTCGGCGAAGATTGTGTCCGAGAAGGGGGCGGGGTCCTGGCAGGTCAGGATGTTGATCACGCCGGGGGGCGCGCCGGCCTCCACGAAGAGCCTGCCCAGCTCCAGGGCCGAGAGCGGCGTCTGCTCGGCGGGCTTGCAGATGGCGGTGCAGCCGGCGGCGAGGGCCGGGCCGAGCTTGCGGGTGAGCATGGCCGCCGGGAAGTTCCATGGCGTGATCAGGGCCACCACGCCGACGGGCTGGCGCAGCACCAGCAGGCGCTTATTGGCCGCGCTGGCCGGGATCGTCTGCCCGTAGATGCGCTCGGCCTCGCCGGCGAACCAGGTGAGGAATGAGGCGGCGTAGGCGATCTCGCCGCGGGCCTCGGCCAGGGGCTTGCCCTGCTCCAGGGTCATGACCGTGGCCAGGCGCTCCTGTCGCTCCAGCATCAGGGCGGCCACGCGGCGCAGCAGGGCGGCGCGCTGCGGGGCCGGGGTGGCCGCCCACGCCGGCAGGGCGGCGGCGGCGGCCTCGATGGCGGCGCGGGCGTCGGCGGCCCCGCCGTCGGGCACCTCAGCTATCAGGGCGCCGGTGGCCGGGTTATCGACGGGGAAGCTGGCGCCGCCCGCCGCGGGGTGCCACGCGCCGCCGATCAGCTGCAGGTAGGGCGCGGCGCCGATGGTCGCCGCAGCGACCGAGTCGCTGTCGATGGTCGGGGTCATTATCTGGCTCCTTGGGGTTGCAGATAGCGGATGGTGAATTGTACCACCCATCATCGTCACATCCCGCTCTCGCCGACTACACCGGCTCCGCCACGCGCCGCAGCGTGCGCTCGCCGATCATGGCGTGGCGGGGGGTGTCGAGCAGCCCGGTGTCCAGCAGCATCACGCCGAACAGCACCGCCCAGCCCCTGGCCCGGCGCAGGGTCGCCCCCGAG
>JBAXES010000737.1:0-2338 GCA_037140315.1 Chloroflexales bacterium | reverse complement strand
AAACCGGCAAGTCTAGTTGTCGCCGGTCGGAAGATCTAGTTGACATTTAACATTCCTGCTGCTCCAGGGGCTGGAGACGCTCTCGCTGCGCGTGCAGCGCCACAGCGAGAACGCCCTGGCGGTGGCCCGCTTCCTCACGGAGCACGCCAAGGTGGAGTGGGTGCGGTATCCCGGCCTGCCCGACCACCCGAGCTACGCCCTGGCCCAGAAGTACCTGCCCAAGGGCCAGAGCGGGCTGGTCGGCTTCGGCATCAAGGGCGGCAGGGCGGCGGGCGCGCGCTTCATCGAGCAGCTGAAGCTCTTCTCGCACCTGGTCAACATCGGCGACGCCAAGAGCCTGGCAGTTCACCCGGCGACGACCACGCACCGCCAGCTCTCGCCTGAGCAGCAGCGGGCCAGCGGCGTCACCGACGAGTACGTGCGCCTGTCGGTCGGCATCGAGAGCATCGACGATATTCTGGCCGACCTGGAGCAGGCCCTCGCCGCCGCGTAAACTCGGCAGGCATCCGAAATGACAGATGATTATATGTTTGGTAGAAATGCCAGCTTCGCTGGCATTTCTACCAAACATAGTAGGTTTTAGGGCGATAGCCCATAGAAGGAGCATAGCATGTCCCGGATCGATCTGCTGCCCGAGGAGACGGCTGGCCCGCTGATCAATGAAACCCTGGTGCGCCTGGGCTCCGAGCCGGGCAGCGCCACGAATATGAAGCGCACCTTGGCCCATAGCCCCATCGCGCTCCAGGCCCTGCTAGAGTGGTACCCGCTCTACAACGCTGTCGGCGGCTTTCTCAGCCACCGCGAGACCACCCTGTTTACCCACGCCATCTCGACCCAGAGCGACTGCCTGGTCTGCTCGTCGTTCTTCCGCCGCTGGCTGATCGAGGCCGGCGAGGATCCCGACAACCTCCAGCTCAACCCGCGCGAGGCGGCCCTGGTCGCGTTTGGCCGGAAGCTCGCCGCCGATAGCAACAATGTGGACGACGCGCTCTTCGCCCAGCTCGCCGCGTTCCTCACCCAGCAGCAGCTCGTCGAGCTGGTCGCCTTCGGCACGCTGATGCTGGCCACCAACATCTTCAACAACGTGCTGCGGGTGCCGCTGGACAGCTACCTGGAGCCGTTTCGCCGCGCCGAACCCGCCGAGGTGGCCCGTGGCTGAGTTCAGCGGCAAGGTGGCCTTTATCACCGGGGCAGCCCACGGCCAGGGGCGGGCGGTGGCCCTCGCCCTGGCCCAGCAGGGTGCCGACATCGCCGCCCTCGACGTGGCCCGCCAGCTCGACTACCCCGGCTACCGCCTCGCCGAGGCCGACGAGCTGCGCACGCTCCAGGCCGAGGTGGAGGCGCTCGGCCGCCGCGCCCTGATCTTCGCCGCCGACGTGCGCGACGAGGCGGCGGTGGCCCAGGCCGTCCAGCAGACCGCCGCCGAGCTGGGGCGGATCGACATCCTCTTCAACAACGCCGGCATCGCCGCCTACGGCCTGGCCCACGAGCTGAGCGAGGCGGCCTGGGATGCCATGCTCGACATCAACCTCAAGGGGGCCTGGCTGGTGGCCAAGCACGTCATCCCGGTCTTCATCGCCCAGCAGAGCGGCGTGATCATCAACAACTCGTCGGTAGCCGGTCTGCGCGGCTTCGGGCGCATGAGCCACTACACCGCCTCAAAGTGGGGCCTCACCGGGCTGACCAAGGCCTGGGCGATCGAGCTGGCGCCCCACGGCGTGCGGGTCAACTCCATCCACCCCACCGGGGTCAACACGCCGATGAACGACGGGCTGGCCGCGCTGGAGGGCACCACGCCCCGGGAGATCGCCGAGCGCTCGGCGGGCAACCTGCTGCCAGTGCCCTGGATCGAGCCCGCCGATGTGGCTGAAGCGGTGCTCTTCCTGGCGTCCGACCGCGCCCGCTATGTGACCGGCACCCAGCTGGTGATCGATGCGGGGCTACTGACCCGCTAGGCCGAGAAGCGTACCACGAGGCACCGATGCGAATATCGAACAAGGGCACCTACGCCTTGCGCGCGCTGTTCGACCTGGCCCAGCAGGTCGGGAAGGGGCCGGTGCAGAGCGACGAGATCGCCACGCGCCAGGGCATCCCGGTGAACTACCTCACGCAGCTGTTGATCCCGTTGCGGCAGGCTGGGCTGATCGAGAGCGTGCGCGGCGCGCAGGGCGGGCATCTGCTGGCCCGCGCCCCCGAGCGGATCACCCTGTGCGATATCATTGTCGCCATCGAGGGCCCGCTGTTGATCGGGGACGCATCGCGTGATGATCGGGCGCCCGCCACAGTATAGTGGACCCAAGAATCTAGACACTCAGGCGAGCAGGGTTCCGTACAATAG
>JBAXES010000736.1:0-2338 GCA_037140315.1 Chloroflexales bacterium | reverse complement strand
GGTGGGTACGTGTTTTGAGCCAACACGGTTTCGATGGGAGCTTCGCTCTAACGAGCTGAGCTATGCGGCGGGCCGCAGAAACTCACAGGCGGGCACCCACCTGCGTCCGCAGGTTCGAAACTGGCCCATCCACGGCAGCGCAGGGCACCACTTTCCAATGTTGAATGCTGAATGCTGAATGCTGAATGAAGCCCATCCGCCACAATTCAACATTTACCATTCAACATTCAACATTCCTATGATCTACCTCCTCCACGGCCCGGACGAGTACCAGCGCAGCCAGGTCATCGCCCGTATGCGCGCCGACTTCCCCCCCGACCTGGCTGACCTAAACGTGGCCACGCTAGACGGGCGCAAGCTGAAGATCGACGCCCTCGCCATGGCCTGTGAGGCGATGCCCTTCCTCTCCGACAGACGCCTGGTGATCGTCGCCGACGCCCTGAAGCACACCAAGGCCGGCAAAGACCGCGAAGACCTGCGGGCCTACCTTGACCGCGTGCCGCCGGCCTGCGACCTCGTCTTTGTCGAGGGCGACGAGGTCGACCGACGCAGCATCCTCTTCACCTACCTGAAGAAGTTCGCCACGATCGAGGAGTTCCTCCCGCTCCAGGGTTCCGAGCTGACGCGCTGGGTGGCCGAGCGGGCGAAGGCCCTGGGCGTGCGCATGGAGCCGGCCGCGTCCCAGCGGCTGATCGAGTTTGTCGGCGGCGACAGCCGGGCGCTGGTGAACGAGCTGGATAAGCTGGCGAGCTACGTGGGCCGGGGCGGGCGGATCGCCCCCGCCGTGGTGGACCTGCTGGTGCAGGACGGGCAGGAGCAGAATCTGTTCAGCTTTATCGACGACCTGAGCGCGCGGCGGCTGGGGGACGCCCTGCGCGGCGCGCGCCGGCTGCTGGAGGAGGGCCAAGCGCCCACCTATATCCTGTTTATGCTCGCCCGCCAGGTGCGCGTCCTGCTCGGCGTGCGCGAGCTGAGCGCGCAGCGTCGCCGCCCCGACGACATCGCCACCGAGCTGGGCCAGCGCCCCTTTGTGGTGCGCAAGGCTGTGGAGCAGGTGCGCGGATTCGCGGCCGGCGACCTGGAGCGCCTGCACGACCGGCTGCTGGAGCTAGACCTGGCCACCAAGACCGGGCGGATCCAGCCCGACGTGGCTCTGGAGCTGTTTGTGGCCGAGGCGTGCCGATGAGGGAATAGGGAATAGGGAATAGGGCATAGGGAACAGGTGCTGGACTCCCAGAATCAAAACAGGCAACCGCATCACTTTTGTGATCTGTTGCCTGTTGCCTGTTGCCTGTCCTCTACACCGCGACGGAGGTGTTACCGCCCAGCTTCTTGACCAGGCGCGACTTGCGGCGGGCGGCGTTATTCTTGTGGATGATGCCCTTGACCGCCGCCTTGTCGAGGGTGCTGATCGCGGCGCGGATGGCGGCCTCGTCGGGGGTGCCGCTGAAGATCGACTGCTCGGCCTTCTTGACCGCCGTCTTCACCTGCGAGCGGTACATCTGGTTGCGGGCGTGCTTGCGGGCGTTCGTGCCAATGCGCTTCTTCGCCGACTTCGTGTTTGCCAAGGCTCGGATCCTCCAGTATGATCAGCTGCCGATATGTTCACAAGGTTGGGAGGGGTGTCGGGCGGCGGATGCCACCCTCGCCCCTCCCGTCTGCTCGCTAACGCGGGCCACTAGCCCGGAAGTATAGCATAAGGACGCCCCGCGTGCAACTTGCCTCGCTGATGCGCCGCGCCCGCTCCGGCGCCCTGGGGAACAGCCTGATCGTGATGGGCGGCTTCGTGCTGAGCCGGGCCACCGGCGTGCTGCGCGACATCATCGCCTCCTACTTTTTCGGCACCTCGGCCCAGATGGCGGCCTACCGCTCGGCATTCCAGATCGTCGACTTGCTCTATTTGGTGATCATCGGCGGGGCCCTGGGAAGCAGCTTCATCCCGGTGTTCATCCAGGTCTGGGAGCGTGACGGCGAGGAGCGGGCGTGGCAGCTGGCCGGTGCAGTGCTGACATGGGCGCTGCTGGCGCTGTCGCTGGCCAGCGCGGCGATCTTCGCGGCGGCGCCCTGGCTGGTGTACGCGGTCTACGGCGGTAAGGGATTCGAGCCGGCGACCCTCGACCTGATCGTGCGGCTATCGCGGCTGTTCCTGCTCTCGCCGCTGCTGCTGGGCGTGGGCGGGCTGGCCATGGCCGCGCTCAACGCCCGCGACCGCTTCGCCATGCCGGCCCTGGCCCCCTCGATCTACAACCTGGGGATCATCGGCGGGGCGCTCTGCGCGCCCTGGCTGGGGATCTGGGGCATGGCCTGGGGCGTGGTGATCGGGGCGCTGCTGTATGTG
>JBAXES010000735.1:0-2350 GCA_037140315.1 Chloroflexales bacterium | reverse complement strand
GCGAATACACGGTATCGATTAATGTGGCTGGTGACACGAATGTCGGGTGGGGGCCAGTAAGCACGGCAAGAGTGGCAGCGTCCGCACCCGCGACAACTACGCCACCACGCTGGCCGACTTCCGTGCGGCCCTGGGCAAGGTCGATCTGGATCTCGACGCCGAGCCAACGGCGGTGGCCCTCGTCGCGCAGGCATGGGCAAAATCGAGTCGGCGGGATCGCATGGTCAAGCCGACCACCGTCGCCTTGCGGCTCGCGATTGTGTCGAGTTTCTACGCCTTCGCCCTGCGCCGGAAGCTCCTGCGGCTCCCCGAGAACCCGATAGAACTCGTGGAACGCCCACGGGTCGAGAGCTACGCCGAGGCCCAGGCCCTCGATACGGCGACCGTGCGCGCGACCTTGGCCGCGCTGAAGGCGGAGGCTGCGAGCGACGGGCTGGCGGGCGACCTGGCCGCCCGCGATCTGGCCCTGCTGCGCGTGGCGCTCACCACAGGTCGTCGCGTGGCTGAACTGGCAGCCCTGCGCGGGCGCGACCTCGCGATCACCGGCGAGCGAGTGACGATCACGGTGCAGCGAGCCAAGGGCGGCAAGGTGATGCGCGACCGCCTAGCCGCTGATGTAGCCGCCGACCTGCTGCGCTGGCTGCGCCGCCACCACGGGGCCGACCTGGAAGCACTGGCCGCCGACGCTACGATCTGGCCGGTGCTCAAGGGCGGCGGGGTCGCGGGCCGTGGGCGGATCGGCGCAGCGCTGAGCGCACAGGGTATCGGCGAGGTGGTCGCACGCCGGCTGCACACCCACCCCCACGCGCTGCGCCACTCCTTCGCCCAGGCGATGGAGCGGGCCGGGGCGACGGTGAGCACGATCCAGGCCCGCCTCGGTCACAGCAACCTCGCCACCACCGGGCGCTATCTCACGCAGCTGAGCCGGGCCGAGAACGCCCACGCCGATGCACTGGCAAGGCTGTTTACGGCGGAGGAACAAAAATCTTGAGGTATCGCCGTGTAGTGTTTTGTGATGCCGATACGCTCACGGTACGATGCTGACTGCGGATGATCCGCACTCAGCCTGATGGCACTTCGCAGCAACCACTATACTATTCATGGCCCTCGGACGACGTTGCGGCAGCGCAGTACACATACAGGAGCAGCCGATCATGGACGAGCTGGTGGCACTCACGCTGGTGCCGATCTTCAGCACCATGGACACGACCGAGATCGCCGGACTGCGCGCGATCATGGATCGGGCTACCTACGAGCCGGGCGAGGTGATCGTCGCCCTTGGCGAGCCGGGGGACGCCTTCTTTGTGGTGATCGCGGGTCACGTCCAATTCACCGTCGAGGATGCCGATGGCAATGAGATCGTGGTCGATGAGGTCGGCCCGAGCGGGTTCTTCGGCGAGCTGGCAATGATCACCGGCAGCCCGCGCGCCGCGCGCGGCAAGGCGATTGACCACGTCGTCACCTTGGCCCTCGACCGCGATGAGTTCTTCACCTTCCTCCAGCAGCACACCCACGCGGCAATCGATGTGCTCACCGTCCTCAGCCAGCGATTACAGCACACCGACCAACTCCTGCGGCGTAGCGTGAGCCGCAACGTCAACGAGATCGCCGATGACCAGATCACCCTCGGCCAGCGCATCGCGGACACGGTGGCCGCCACGATGGGCAGCTGGCGGTTTATCATCATCCAGAGCACCCTCCTGATCGCCTGGATCACGCTGAACATCGTCGCCTGGTTCAGCCACTGGGACCCCTACCCGTTCATCCTGCTCAACCTGGCGCTATCGTTTCAGGCGGCCTACGCCGCGCCCTTCATTATGATGAGCCAGAACCGACAGTCGGCCAAGGATCGGCTGTCCGCTGAGATTGACCATCAGGTGAACAGCAAGGCCGAGGTGGAGGTCGGGCTGGTGCTGCGGCGGCTCGATGCGCTAGAGCGCACCTTGCACCAGTACCAGGTCGAGCTGCGGGGCACGCGCAAGGGGACGGAGGGTTAGACTGGCTGGCTGGGGGGGTATCGCACATGTCGCGGTGGAACGGCAAGGCGCGTGAGCGCACAGTGGTGGGATGCGGCTTATTGGGTGGTCACTGCTTGCCGCCATTGGCGGCTACGTCATTGGGCTTTTCGGCGGGATGGCGCTGGTTAACCGTTTCTCACCAAACACCCATGACAAATCGGTGGAGGCGGCGATGACCGCCGCCATTTTCATCGGGCC
This sequence comes from Chloroflexales bacterium, assembly GCA_037140315.1. Classification (GTDB taxonomy): domain Bacteria; phylum Chloroflexota; class Chloroflexia; order Chloroflexales; family Chloroflexaceae; genus Oscillochloris. The sequence goes on along the minus strand of JBAXES010000735.1, from coordinate 134 downwards.
GATCCTTGCGGTGCTGGCCTTTAGCATCACCTGCGTCCTGTTGGCCTGGTGAGATGGACAAGCCATCGCTGTTGCCTGCTGTTTTTGTCAATAGGATCGGGAGCCATTTGATCGCGGAAACGGGGGCCATTTGC
>JBAXES010000734.1:0-2353 GCA_037140315.1 Chloroflexales bacterium | reverse complement strand
CCAGAGGCCTAGGTAGGCCCCCGCCCGCCGGTCAGAGGTCATCGCCATCATCAGCGAGATCGCGCCCACCGTATAGACCCCGTAGCCGAGGCCGAACAGCACCAGCGCCGGGGCGAGCAGCGCCCGCTCCGCGCTGATCGCGACAAAGGCCAGCAGGGCGAAGGGCACCGCAGTGAGCGTCAGCCCGAGGATCGTCGTCACGCCCTGCTCGTGAGCCATTCGCTTACGGGTGAGCACCACCGTGCCGACCAAGCTGATCAGCGCGCCGCCCCCCCAGTAAGAGTTGAAGCGGGTGGTCTCCCCGACGGCCATGCCGAAGACATCGCCGCCGAAGGGCTCCAGGATGGCATCTTGGGCGAAGGCGCTGATTGCGCCGAGGGACAGGAAGAGGAAGAACATGCGCGTGCGCCGGTCGGCCCACATCTCGCGCAGCAGCGTGGTGAAGGGCACATGCTCCTGCGGCTGATCGGCGGCGCTCGCCTGCCCGGGCCGCTCCTCGCCGAAGATCGAGAAGATGAAGAACCCCGCCGCGATCGCCATACCCGCCAGAACAACCCGCCAGAAGGTGGCCGTGTCGTAGGTCGGCATCATCCGCCCGTAGACGATCGCGGAGATCGGGAAGCTCACGACCAGAAAGATCTGCACGATGTTGAGCGCCATGCCGCGCTTGGCCGGGGGCGCGCTGTCGCGCACGAGCGCCAGGAATGTGCTGCCCGAGATCAGCGAACCCACGCCGTACACCAGGAACGAAAGGGTTGCCAGCGCCCAGCCCAGGGCCGAGGTCGGGCTGGCGGCCAGCATGACGGTGATGACTGGCAGCAGCGGGAGCGAGATCAGCATCAGCACGCGGCCCAGCCAGATATAGGGCAGCCGGCGCATGCCGAAGATCGGTCGTGTGTCTGAGCGGTAGCCGGCCCAGATGCTCAGTGGCGCCAGCAGGTAGCGCAGCGCCGAGAGCAGGGCCACCGGCGTGGCCCAGATATGCAGGTCGCTGATCAGCACCCGGTTGAGCACGCCAGACGTGAGCAGGTCGACGAACGACGAGCCGATGTGGAAGGTGCCGATCTTCATCGTGCGTAGGATGCTGAGGCGCGGCGCTGGCTGCTGCTGCACTGGTGCAGATCCTTTTCTATTAAAGAAGATCATATATTGCAGTTTAAATCGCCAGCAATGCTGGCGATTTAAACTGCAATATATAGAAATCTAATCCATCTGGTAGCCCGCCGCCACCGCCAGGTGCACCTCATTCGCCACCCGGCTGATCCGTCGCAGCAGGCGGGCGCTGGCCTCGGGGCGCAGGTGGGCCTCCTCTGGCATATCCATGGCCGCCTCCACCAGCGAGTCGCGGAAGAACAGCGCCGCCTCCAGCGCCGCCGTCAGCGGCATGCTGGCCCGCAGGGCCTGGCGGGCATAGTCGGTGCCGATCAGCCGCGCCTCGGCCAGCAGGCCCTCGTCCTCCTGCGGGCTGTTGATATAGCGCAGCACGACACCCATCAGCTGCTGGCCGATCCGCCTCCACGCCGCTCGGTCATCCTCCGTCAGGCCGCTCATCCAGTCCGGCCGACCGTGGGCGTCGTCCAGCTCGCCGCGGGTTACCGCCAGGGCCTTGCTGGCCCACGTGCTGCTGATGGCCTGCTTGTCCAGGGGCCGTCGTGCGGCCAGGGCCTCGATGTCGGCGCGCGCGAAGCGCCGGTGGCCGCCGGGGGTGATGTAGACCGGCATCGCGCCCGAGTCTGCCCAGCGCCGCAGGGTGGTGCTGTGTACGCCGAGCATCCGGCTGGCCGCCGAGAGCGAGAGGTGACTCGCCCCATCCTGATCATTCATTGGCAAATCTACCTAAATCTTGCTGGCGCTCCCTGGGATTATAGGCAGCGCCAGCGGCGCTGTCAATCGCCGGGGCACCACCCCCGCGCCCCTTGATGCTCCTTTGGGCCACTGTGCGCGCGCCCTGCGTAACGCATAACCATGTGTACACGGTTATGATAGCGAGCTGATACGTGCCTGGAGGATCACTATGAGTACCATGCTGACCATCGCCATCCTGAGCGTGATCTGCATCGCCGGCCTGATCTGTGCGGTGGGCGGCATCATCGCGCTGCTGTTTCGGCGTCGCCCCGACTATGGCGGCGTGGCCGCCCTTGAGGCGTTCGACCGCCGTGTCGCCAGCTGGTCTGACGGCGGGCGACTCCCCGCCGAGATCGCCGCCCAGGTGCGCGCGCTGATCGCCGCCGACCGCGCGCAGCTCCTGGGCTGGGCGGCGCCGACGGTCGAGCGCCGCGAGCCGCTGGCCGCGCCTGTCCCTGCTCAGCCGGTTAGTGTGATATCCTCGCCTACGGATTCGGAGTCTGCCCCC
>JBAXES010000733.1:0-2375 GCA_037140315.1 Chloroflexales bacterium | reverse complement strand
GGGGGACGCCTGGCGCTCCAGGGCGTGGGTGATGTCGGGGGATGCTGGCGCGGCCCCATCGTGAATAAGCAGAACCTGCATATCGGTGGTGTGCTCGCGGGCGCGGCGGGCCAGCTCCTCGCCGCTGCCCTCGGTGCGGCGCAGGAATGTCGCCTCGGTGATCAGCAGGCGCACCTTGCGCTGCGTCACATAGCGCATGGCCTGGCTGGCCGAGAAGGTGAGCAGCAGGTCGTAGTCCCAGCCGACGAGCGCGCGCAGGTGCTTCTGCATATCGAACATCCAGGCCGGGTCGGCGCCGGCGAGGATAATGGTCGGGTACCGCTGGCTCTCGCTCATAGGTTTGCTTCCTCTGGGTCAGCAAGTAGCGGATATTCAGCATACGCCCAACCTGCCCGCACGTCAACTACGGAAGTCACCTCCCGGTGACGGTGCGCCAGCCCAGGGCTGATGCACCGTGCCTGGGGCTGCGCCCCAGACCCGCTTTTTGTTGGGTTTGGGCGGCTTCGCCGCCCAAACCCAACAAATAAAGAACGTGGGGGCGGCTTCGCCGCCCCATCGGGTGGCCCCGGCGGGTTGTGGTATAGTTTGCCCATCGGCCAGTAGCGTGAGGAGCTTTTATGCAGGTGAACCCAGGGATCTTCAAGGCGTACGATATCCGCGGCATCTACCCGACCGACCTGAATGAGGACTCGGCATACCTGATCGGCCGGGCATTTGTCACCTTCCTCGGGGCCCAGAAGGTGATCGTCGGCCGCGATATGCGCACCTCCGGCCCCGCAGTATTCGACGCCGTCGTCCGCGGCATCACCGACCAGGGGGCCGATGTGGCCAGCATCGGCATGGTCAGCACCGACCAGTACTACTTCGCCTGCACCCAGCTCGGCCTGCCGGGGATGATGGTGACGGCCTCGCACAACCCCAAGCAGTACAACGGCTTCAAGATGGTGCGCCAGATGCCCTACCTGCTCAGCGGCGACGAGGGCATCCAGGATCTGCGCAGGCTGGTCGAGAGCGAGGACTTCCCGACATCGCCCCGTAAGGGCGAGGTGATCGCCTACGACTTCAAGGAGCAGTTTATCGCGAAGGTGCTCTCGCTGATCGACGTGGAGTCGCTGGCCGGCCGCAAGCTGAAGGTGGTCGCCGACACCGGCAACGGCATGGTCGGCCCGATCCTCTCCGAGGTCTACGCGCGCCTGCCGATCGAGCTGATCGGGCTCTACCTCGACCCGGACGGCACCCTGCCCAACCACGGCCTCGACCCGCTGCAGCCCGAGAACCGCGCCGAGCTCCAGCAGCGCGTGAAGGACGAGGGCGCCGACATCGGGTTCGCCTTCGACGGCGACGGCGACCGCTTCTTCGCTATCGACGACCGGGGCGACTTTATCTCCGGCGACTTCCTGACCGCCATCCTCGGCCGCTACCTGCTGGCGAAGGAGCCCGGCTCGAAGATCCTCTACGACGTGCGCGCCTCCTGGGCCGTGCCCGACGGGATCAGGGAGGACGGCGGCACCCCGCTGATCGAGCGGGTCGGCCACGCCTTTATCAAGCGCCGCATGGCCGATGAGGGCGCGATCTTCGCCGGCGAGGTGTCGGGCCACTATTACTTCGGGGCCTTCAACTTCGCCGACTCGGGGCTCATCCCCTCGCTCTACCTCATGGAGCTGCTGGCCAAGCGCGGCGTGAAGATGTCGCAGCTGCTCGGCGAGCTTGAGGCGAAGTACTTCATCTCCGGCGAGATCAACTCGAAGGTGGCTGACGCCCAGGGCCGCCTGGCCGCCCTGGCCGAGCGCTACGCCGACGCCAGGATCGAGCGCCTCGACGGCATCTCGGTGAGCTACGACAGCTGGCACTTCAACGTCCGCACCTCGAACACCGAGCCGCTGATGCGCCTGAACCTGGAGTCGATCGTCTCCCTCGCGGACATGGAGCAGAAGCGCGACGAGGTGCTCGCGATCATCCGCGGCTGATCGGCTGCGCGTCACCTTTTGTTCGACGGTGGCGGCCTCGCCGTCACCGCCGAACAAGGGTGGGTTTGGGGCGCAGCACCCTGACCATGTGGGCGATTGCGCATTGCGATGCGCTAGATCGCAGGCGTGCGAGTTGTGACGGAAAGAACGGTAAATAATAGCCACTACTTCACAGCGGGTAGCAGAACCTTTCCGCCCGGCGCGGCCCCGCGTGCTACCATAGGCGGGGTACACTTCATGCGAGTGGAGCAGATAGCGCCATGGAAACACCCCCCGTCTCGCACCGAACGCGGGACACCTCCGCCAGTGCCGGCGACAACCGCCTCAAGGTCCTTGAGGCGACGATGAAGCGGAACCAGTACCGCCCGGACGCGCTGATCGAGGTGCTGCACAAGGCCCAGGAGCTGT
>JBAXES010000732.1:0-2376 GCA_037140315.1 Chloroflexales bacterium | reverse complement strand
ACCCCGACGCGGTGGCGGCCTTGCGCCGCCAGCTGCCGCTTGAGGCCCCGCTGCTCAGTGCCGCCGCCGAGCGCACCCTGGTCGGCACCGCAACCGAAGTGACCGCACAGCTCACGGTCGCGCACGCCGCCGACGGGCTTGACGAGCTGATCTGCGCCCTGGCGCCCGGTGCCCTGCGCCCGACCCTGCCGCTCCAGACCCTCGATCTGCTCGGGCGGGCGGTGCTGCCGCACCTTCATGCCTACAAAACTGACACAACAAAGTCAACAACTGGTGTATACTGAGCGAGCGGCCCACTTGGCGGGGCCGCCAGCCCCACCCAAGGAGGCGCATATGACCATAGCCCCCGCCTTCCCGGCGGAATCAGCCGCCGACGGCTCATTCGTCCGGCAGGCCTACACGATCCGCGACCGGATCAGCGCCGACGGCTCGTCCGGCTTCCCTGCGGAACCGGGTCGCTATCACCTCTACGTCTCGCTGGCCTGCCCCTGGGCGCACCGCGCCGTGATCGTCCGCAGGCTGCTCGGGCTGGAGGAGACGATCTCGCTCTCGGTGGTCGATCCTGTCCGCGACGAGCGCGGCTGGGCCTTCCGCGACGGCCCCGGCTACAGCCACGACCCGGTCAACGGCTTTGCGTTCCTCTCCGAGGCCTACCGGATCACCGACCCGCGCTACACGGGCCGCTACACGGTGCCCTGTCTGTGGGATCGGGTCACTGGCCGCCTGGTGACGAACAACTACCCCGATATCACCATCGACCTTGAGACCCAGTTCACCGCCTTCCACCGGCCCGGTGCCCCCGACCTCTACCCCGCGCACGTGCGCGCGGAGATCGACGCCGTGAACGCGGTGGTGTATGCGGATGTGAATAATGGAGTCTACCGGGCCGGATTCGCCACCACCCAGGAGGCCTACGCAACGGCGGTGACGGCGCTCTTCGCCCGGCTCGACTGGCTGGAGCAGCGGCTGGCCACCCAGCGCTTCTTGGTCGGCGACCAGATCACCGAGGCCGACATCCGCCTCTTCACCACCTTGGTGCGCTTCGACAGCGTCTACCACGGCCACTTCAAGTGCAACCTGCGTCGGCTGGTCGACTACCCCAACCTCTGGGGCTACACGCGCGACCTCTACCAACGCCCCGGCTTCGGCGAGACGGTCGACCTTGACCAGATCAAGCGCCACTACTACCTCACCCACCCGCAGATCAACCCAACCCGGATCGTCCCCCTGGGGCCGGTCATCGACTGGGACGCGCCGCACCAGCGCGCCCTGCTTTCTTGAGAGACGTAGCGATGGGCACACCTGCACCGTTTCACATCCGTGACGCCCGCGATGACGAGCATGCGGCTATCCGCGATCTGACCTTGGGGGCCTACGCGATCTACGCGGAGCTCATGCCTCCTGCGGCGTGGGATGGGCTGCGCCAGGCGCTGCTGGGGGCGCTCGCCGCCGACGGGCCGGTCGAGCGGATGGTCGCCGAGCAGGCGGGCGCGCTGATCGGGAGCGTGCTGCTCTTCCCGCCCGCCGCGCACCGCGACAGCGCGGGCGGGCGCATGATCTGGCCCGAGCTGCGGCTGCTGGCCGTCGCCCCCGCAGCGCGCGGGCAGGGCGTCGGTGCGGCGCTGGTGGCGGCGTGCATCGCGCGCGCCCGCGCATCGGGTGTGCCGACCCTGGGCCTCTACAGCTCCGATCTCATGAGTGCGGCGGTGCGGCTCTACACCCGGCTAGGGTTTGCGCGTGCGCCGGAATACGACTTTCACCCGCCTGGTGGCGGGCTGGTGCAGGCATTCCGACTCACCCTCGATAGCCCGTGAAACGTACCCTCTGGATCTCAGCGGAGCTACTGCTGCCAGCGCTGCACCCAGGTCGTGTCCACCCGCGCTAGGCGCGCCTTCGTCAGGTTCTGACGCATGATCTAGCAGTAGCCCAGCCCCTTGGCGCGCGCGTCCTCGGCGTGTCGGTGAAGACGCTGCGCGCCATCGCCCGCGAGACCGGGCGCGAGGGAAAGCAAAAAACAAAAAGCTGAAAGCTGAAACCTGCACTGCTGCACGACGCTGAATCACTGCACTTTCATCTTTCTGATTTCAGCTTTCAGTTTTCCCTTGGGCCATCCGCGAGATCGGCCAGCGCAGCACCGAGCTGAACGCGGCGGCCATCGCCACCTCCCAGCGCCTCCAGGCGTCCGACTCCCGCGCGGCCCGCTGGGTCGGCAGCGACGCCCTGCGCGAGCTGACGAGCGACAAGATAACACAGCGCGTGGACGGGCGCGAGGGGCGTACGAGATAGGAACCAGACCACGCTGCTGCGCACGCGGCACTACTCGGCATCCTCATCCTCGTGCGCCAGGTCGTGCATCAGCCGCTGGAAATCGACCGC
>JBAXES010000731.1:0-2380 GCA_037140315.1 Chloroflexales bacterium | reverse complement strand
TCCCCACGCCCGTCCCGGTCTTCGCCGCCGGATCGCATGTCGCCGGTGTCGATGTGGGCGGCCTCGGCCTCGCCGCCGCCCGCGAGCGCCTCGCCGCCGCCCGCGCCAGCGCGCCGAAGCCGCTTGAGCTGCGCGCCGGCGATGTGTCGCTGACAATTGACCCGCAGACGATCGGGCTGGCCACGCCTGTCGATGGCCTGCTCGGTTTGGCCGAACCCGCTCTGCGCGCCGGCCAGCCCGCCGATGTGTCGCTCGCCGCTGGCATGGACGAGGTCGCCCTGCGCGCCCAGCTCGCCACTCTCGCCGAGCGCGCCGCCGTCCCGCCCCAGATCAGCGTGATCAGCGCCACCAAGACGATCTCGCGCAGCTTCGCCTATACGCCCGGCATGACCCTCTATGTGGACGCCGCAGTCCCCCTTGTCCGCGCCGCCCTGTCGTCATCCCCCCCACGCGCCAGCCTCGCCCTGGCCCTCAGCGAGGATCCGGTCGCGCCGCACGTGACCGCTGAGCGGCTGCTCGCCGAGGTGCAGGCGATGGCTGGCCAGTGGGACGGCGTGGTCGGGTTCCATCTCCACGACCTGAAGACCGGCGTCGAGGTGCGCCTCCACGACAAGACGGTCTTCGCCGGGGCGAGCACGATCAAGGTCGCGATCATGCTGAACGCCTATATCAACCTGCCGAAGTTCACCGATAAGCAGGAGTTCTGGCTCGGCGAGATGATCAAGTATAGCGACAATATCTCGGCCAATAACCTGATGGCGGCGTCCGTCGGCGGCACCGGCACCGATTACGCCTTCACCGGGGCCGTGCAGATGAGCAAGATGCTCGCCGATGACCTCGGCCTGGAGAACCTCTACCTCTATATCCCCTACGAGGCGACGGACTACATCCAGCAGAATAAGATCAAGTATCGGTGTGGCCCGAAGGACCCCGTCGGCGAGAAGCCCTACACCGAGACCGGCTGCGCCCTGCGGGCCACGCCCTACGCGATCGCCCAGATCTATGAAGACATCGACGCCTGCGCCAATGGCGGCGGCGTGCTGCTGGAGAAGTTCGCGGCCCTCAGCCCCAAGCGCTGTCGGGAGATGCTCGACCACCTGGCCACTAACGACGATAAGACTCGCCTGGTGGCCGGCCTCCCGAAGGGCACCCTGGCCCAGCATAAGAGCGGGTGGATCGAGAATATGCAGGCGGACGCCGGTCGGGTGGAAACCCCTGGCGGAAACTATGTGCTGGCAGTGTACGTCTACAAGAAGCTGCCCAACCCCAGCGTGAGCTGGCCCGACGAGCTGATGGCGCCCACGGTGGCGGCCTTCTCGCGGCTGGCCTACACGGCGTACAACCCGGTCAGGCTGGAGCCAAAGAAATAAGGCAATACCGCAGAGGTAACGCTGTCATCCTCAATGGTACCTGGAAGATTCCTCGCTGCGCTCGGAATCACGCCATTGACACAAGGAGCCCCCTATGTCCCTGCCGATCACCCGGATCACCGTCTACAAGCACGGCGTGGGCTACTTCGAGCGGCGCGGCCCGCACAGCGGCGAGAGCCTGCGGCTCACCTTCGCCCGCGAGGCGATGGACGATGTGCTGAAGAGCCTGGTGGCCCTCGATCTGGGGTCCGGACAGGTGCAGAGCATCGACTTTGAGACCCCCGAGGATCGCGCGGCCGTGCTGGAGCGCGGCAGCATCCACCTCTCGGACAAGCAGAGCATGCTTGACCTGCTGCGCGACCTGCGCGGGCGGCGGGTGCGGCTGGTGCTCGATGTCGAGGGTGAGATCACAATCGAGGGCCTGATTGTCGGCGTGGACTACGAGCAGGATGAGCCCCTGCGCCGGGCGACTGTGGCGATCTATGAGGCGGAGACGCGCCAGGTGCGCGCCCTGCTCCTGGTCGAGCTGGCCCGCGTGGACATCCTCGACGATGCGGCCGCCGCCGACCTGGTCTACTTCCTGAAGACTGCCCAGAGCGAGGAGGACCGCCGCAGTGCGACCATCCACCTCAGCCCCGGCGACCACGACCTGATGGTGGGCTACATTGCCCCGGCCCCGGCCTGGCGGGTGAGCTACCGGCTCCTCTTTGAGGAGAAGGATGAGGGAGGAAGGATGAAGGATGAAGCCGCGAAGCCAGATGGGCAGGATGCTTCGTCTCTCATCCTTCATCCTTCGTCCTTCGTCCTTCTTCAGGGCTGGGGCATCTTCGACAATCAGCTTGATGAGGATCTGGAGGGCGTGGAGCTGACCCTGGTGGCCGGGATGCCGATCTCGTTCCGCTACCGGCTCTACGAGCCGCGCACGCCGGAGCGGCCGCTGGTGGAGGATGAGGAGCGCACTGTGGGCGCGCCGATCTTCTTCGACGCGGCCCCGCAGGCCGACCCGCCCC
>JBAXES010000730.1:0-2402 GCA_037140315.1 Chloroflexales bacterium | reverse complement strand
CTGCTGCTCGGGCGTGCCGAACATAAAGATCGGCGCGCTGCCGAGGCCGAGGTGGGCCGAGTAGGCGATGGCCGTGGAGCCGCAGCAGCGCGCCACCTCCTCGATCGCGATCGCGGTGCTGACGGCGTCGGCGCCGGCGCCGCCCAGCTCCTCCGGGAACGGCAGGCCCATCAGGCCGAGCCCGGCCATCTTACGGAATGTCTCGGCGGGGAACTCGCCGCTCACATCGACGTGGTGGGCGCGGGGCGCGATCTCGCCCTCGGCAAACTCGCGCACGGTGCGTCGGATCATCGCCTGCTCATCGGTTAGGTCAAAGTGCATCGTTGCCTCTGTCTTGTGTCATCGCTGCGGTGCGGTAAAAGCGCAGCGCAATTATACCGCCATCGCCTCAACGCCCTCCATGGTCTCGGCGATCAGGCTATCCACCACGGCCTTCAGGTCGCCGCCGCTCTCCTCGAACACGCGCAGCTGCCGGTCGGCGCTGGAGCCGTGGTCGGCGATGTGCAGCAGGTACTCGACCTCCTTGCGCGAGCCGAGCATGTCCAGCACATCGTCCACCAGCGCGACCATCTCGTGGATCAGGGCCTTCGTCTCCACCTCGCTGCGCTTGCCGAAGTCGATCATTTTGCCGCCGAGCCCGTAGCGCTGCGCCCGCCACTTGTTCTCGTTGATCAGGGCGCGCCGGTAGACCCGGAAGGTCGTGTTCTCGGTGAACATGATGTAGAACTTGACGATCACCGCCTGCATCATGGCGGCCAGGGCCAGGCACTCCTCGACCCTGGTGGCGATATCGCAGACGCGAAACTCCAGCGTGCCGAAGATCGGGTGCGGGCGTAGGTCCCAGTAGATCTTCTTGCCGTTATCGATGCAGCCGGTGCTGACGAGCAGCTGGACGTAGCGCTCGAACTCGCCGGCCGAGGCGAAGGTGGGCGGGGTGCCGGTGCGCGGGAAGCCGCTGAAGATCACGCTGCGGTAGGAGCTGAAGCCGGTCTTGCGGCCCATCCAGAAGGGCGACGAGGTGCTGAGGGCCAGCAGGTGCGGGCAGAGGTAGCGGGCCACGTTCATCAGCTCGATCGCCGTCTCGCTGTTGGGCATGCCGATGTGGGTGTGCATGCCGAAGATCAGCAGCTGGAGCGCGGCGTCCTGCATCTCGCCCACCACCTGGTCGTAGCGCTCGTGCGGCGTGATCTCCTGGGTCATCCACGAGGAGAAGGGGTGGGTGCCGGCGGCGCAGATCTTCAGGCCGTGGCGGGCCGAGAGGCCGGCGATCGTGCCGCGCAGGTGGGTGATCTCGGCCCGGGCCTCGGAGATCGTCCGGCAGGGCCGCGTGCCCACCTCCACGATGCTCTGGTGCATCTCGGGCTTGATCTGCTCGCGCAGGATCATGCGCCCCGGCTCGAGGATCTGCGTGATGTAGGATCGCAGCTCGCGCGTCTCCGGGTCGACGATCTGGTACTCCTCCTCGATACCAAGGGTAAACGCGAAGTCCGGATCCATCGGGTTGTACACGCTCACGGCGATCTCCTCGCTCTCTCGCTTGGGTGGTCAGTCATGGGGGTGCACGTATTATACACGGCCTGACGGGCGCAGCAGCCTCTACCGCGCCGCCCGGCGCGCCCGCCAGCGCTGGCGCAGGTAGGCTAGCCCGTTGCGCTGGTAGACCAGCCACTCGACCACCAGCACGACCAGGGCGGCCAGGGCCAGCCAGCGCCAGAGCTCCTGGCGGCCCTCGCGCTCGCGGGTGGCCGTGCTCTGCGCCCCGCTGGTCTGCGGCACGGCCAGGTCGCGCTGCGGGGTGATCGCGGACTCCTTGAGGTTAAAGTTCACGGCGTAGCGGTGGGTGGCCTGAACCTCGCCGCCGCGCAGCTCCTCCAGCGTGTACACGCCCAGCGGGTCGGTGTCGGCGTAGATCGCCTGGCCGTCGCGGATCTGCACGCCGCCGTCGCGCGAGCTGGCCACGCTGCCGTCCGGCCTGGTCACGCGCACCTCGCCGATGCTGGCGTCCACCTGGATGGCCAGGGGCTGGCCTGGCAGTAGCTGCGAGGCCTCGCTGCCGCTGCCGGGGGCCAGGTAGCCCATCAGGTTCGAGAGCAGCAGCGGGAAGGCCACCTGCAGGGGCAGGTCGGAGTTGTGCAGGTCGAAGGCCAGCACCGACCAGCCGTGATGCGCCAGCCAACGGCTCTGCAGGATCCAGACGCTGTGGTCGTGCTGCGCGCCGTGAACAAAGGCGATGACCGGGCGCGATGCATCGAAGGCATGTCCGCCGGTATAGGCATAGCCGAATCGGCCGTCGAGTTCGAATTTCATGGTGCGTGCCTGTCCCCGGTCGCCGTTCAGGCGCCCTTCTGTGCGGCGCGAAGGCCGCGCTTGAGGTCGTCGATCAGATCATCGACATCTTCGAG
>JBAXES010000729.1:0-2408 GCA_037140315.1 Chloroflexales bacterium | reverse complement strand
TCCTAGTTCTCGGCAGCGTCATGGCCCTCGGCGGCGGACTGATCTTCGGCCTGCTCCAGTGGGCCAGCGGCGGCTGGTTCGCCCTACACGTGGTGGCGGCCAACGCCAACCGCTGGGAGCTCAGCCTGGCGCAGGGCTTCTGGAAGGCCCAGGCCCAGCTGCGCTGGCCGCTGGCCGCCGCCGCCATGCTCGCCCTGATCAGCGTGCTGCGCGCTAGAGACGCCCGCCGAGCGCCGCTGGCCCCCGCCCTGCTCTACACCCTCTGCGGCGTGATCGCCGCCGCCGGGGTGGGTAAGGTGGGCGCCTATAGCAACTACTTCATCGAGCTCTACGCCGGCCTGGTCTGGCTGGTGACATCTGACTATCGGCCAGCGGCTATCGGCTATCGGCTATCGGCTATCGGCTTGCTGATCGCCTCCCTGATCTACTACCCACCCCTGTGGGACTCGACGTGGCCCCGGCAGGCCGGCCTGGTGGCCCCGAGCCCGCCGAGGCTCTCCCTCGGGCGCTACGGGCTCTGGGGGGATGCGCGGCGCGAGGGCGATCTGCTGGCGGCCTTCGGTCGGGTGGACGCCGCCCTGGAGCAGGAGGTGCGCGCCGCCGGACCGCAGATCTTCACCGATATGCCGGGGGTCGCCGCCGCCGCCGGGGTCGGGTCGCGCCTGCAGGTCTTCGAGGCCCGCCAGATCCTCGACCAGGGCCTGGCCGGCCAGTCGGAGCTGCTGGCCGACCTGGCCGGCGGCCGGCCGCCCCTGGCCGTGATCGACTACCTTGGCAACTGGCTCACCCCCGAGGTGATCGCGATCCTGCGCCACCGCTACGCCCAGGACGGATCCCTCGGCACCTTCGACCTCTACCGGCCGGTGGACGCCGGGCCGGCGCAGGCAGTGACCCCGCCGGCCCCGCTGGGCGCAGGCCTTGAGCTGAGCAGCTACGCTCTGGCCGCGCCCCTGAGCGCTGCCTACGAGCCGGGCGAGCTGCTGACCATCGCGCTCAGCTGGCGGCGGGCGGGCGAGTCCTCAGCCAGGGACGATCTGGCCGTCGCCGTGCAGCTCACCACGCCTGAGGGGGTCCCCCTGCTCGAGGGCGAGCTGCCGCTGATCTACGGCGCTCTCCCGCCGGAGCGCTGGCCTGCGGGGGCGAGCATCCAGCACCTCCAGACCCTGGCCCTGCCCGACGAGCTGCCGCCGGGGCGCTACGGGCTGGCCGTCGAGCTACGCGCCGACGGCGCAGCCCTGGCGCCGGCCCGCCAGATGGCCGTGATCGAGGTGCGCGCGGCGGGCGGGCAGGCCTTTGCGGAAACTGGCAGCTTCGTGCCAGCACCGATCATGCGCGCCTGGGCCGATCTGGGCGGGCTGGAGCGGGCCGGGCTGCCGCTCACCCCGGCGGTGCCACTCGTCTGGGGGCGGCTCCAGTGCTTCGAGCGGGCGTGCCTGGAGCTGCGCGGCGGCAAGGTTGCCGCCCGCCCCCTCGGCACGCAGCTCTACCTTGCCGAGACTATCCGCAGCGCGGGGTGCCCGCAGGGCGCGCGAGAAGACGAGATCTGCGCGGGGTTCAAAGATCTGGCCGGACAGTATGGCGCGAGCCTAGGCGCAGCGGCCAGCGGCGAGCTGCTGCGGAACGGCTGGCTAGCCCAGTGGACGACGGGGGCGCGCCTGGAGCGCCGGTCGGACACGGGTGAGCGCGGACTCGGACGACTGGGCGAGGAGAGCCTGCGGCTGCCGCCGGGCGAGCGCTACCGCTGGCCATAGCAAGCCCGTGGGATTCACCCGCACCCCCACCCGAAGGTGAGACCTACTTCGCCACGGGCAGCCGGATGCGGAAGGTCGTCCCCTGGCCCAGCGCGGATCGCACCGCCATATCCCCGTGGTGCTGCTCGACAATGCTGTAGCTCAGAGCCAGGCTCAGGCCGGTGCCCTTCATACGCGTCGTGTAGAAGGGCTCAAAGATCTTGGGCAAGTCCTGCGAGGAGATGCCCGAGCCCGTGTCGCCGATCTCCACAACCACCGTCGGCCCGATCATCGGGCTTGCGGTGTGCCCGCCGGCCACCACCGTAAACCCGTCCGCGCCCACCTCACTGCCCTCGGCCGCAAGGTAGGCCCCCACCCGCAGCTCGCCGCCGTCGGGCATGGCCTCAATCGCATTAAAGATCAGGCTCAGGCAGACCTGCTTAATATGGTTGCTCACCGCGAAGACCCTCGGCAGCTTCAGGCGATCCGCGCGGAGCACCTGGATGTTGTGCTCGTGCAGCTGATTGGCGGTGAGGGTCATCACCGCGTCGAGGATATCGCCGAGATCCACCGGGCGCATGCCGTCACGCGTCGGTCGGTAGAAGTCGAGGATGCGCTGGACGATGCTGATCAGCCGGTCGATCTCCTCGCGGGTCATCTCCAGATAGCGCTGGCGCT
>JBAXES010000728.1:0-2417 GCA_037140315.1 Chloroflexales bacterium | reverse complement strand
GGGTCGAGAGCTTGTCGGCCACCAGGCGGTAGAGCCGGGCGTTCTCGATCACCTGGACGATCAGGCTGGAGACGGTGGTGGCCAGCTCCAGGTCGGCCCGGTCGAAGTCATCCTCACGACCGGTGGCGTCGATAAAAAGCACGCCGAGGGTACGCTGGCCGGCCAGAAGCGGCACCGCCAGCACGTCTACGATCTCGCGGGCGATCAGGAAGCGCTGGGCCAGGGCCAGGTCGGTGCGGGCGGGCAGATTGCGCAGCATGCGCGGCTCACGCAGCCGGGAGACGATCTGCTGGGCGGCGGGGAAGGCGAAGATCAGCCGGGTCAGGTCGCCATCGTAGGCGCTGGCCGGGCCATAGAGCGCCACCAGGGCGTTGCCGTGCTGGTCAACATCGCCGAAGAGCAGCAGGCCGGCCTGGCGCACCCCGAAGATCTTGGCCACCGCCTCGGCGGCGAGCTGGAGGTTCTGCGGCGCATCGAGCTGGGCGGTGATCGCCACCGAGAGCCGGTTCACCTGGCTGAGCTGCTGGATGCGCTGCTGCTCGTTCTCCAGAAGCCGTGCGTTACCCATGGCGATGCTGAACTGGCCCATGATCGCGCTGAGCACGGCCTCGTCGCTAGACCCGAAGGCGCCGGGCTCAGGGCTGCGGACATCGAGGGTGCCGAGGACCTCGCGGCGCAGGGTGATCGGCACCACCAGCTCGGAGCGCACCTTGGCGTCATCGGGCAGCAGCGCCTCAAAGCGCGGGTCGGCCCTCACATTGTTCACGCGCACAATCCGACGGTGCTCCAGCGCCCAGCCGTTCAGGCCACGGCTGGCGGGCAGACGCAGGCTCGGGGGTGACTCTCCGCCGAGGCCGCCGGCCGACGCCTGGAGCACCAGGTCGTCGCCCTCGCGGATGAGCAGGCTCACCATAGGGTAGCCGAACTGCTGCTGGATCATATAGACCAGCAGTCGCGTCACCTGGTCGGGCTGCATCAGCTCAGAGAGGAGGGCGTTGATCTCGTTGATCTTACGCAGCTCCTCCGCCCGCTGGGCCAGAAGCTCCTTCTGGCGCTGGGCCACGCGGAAGAGGTGGGCGCTCTCCAGGGCCACGGCGCTCTGGGCGGCCACCGAGCTGAGCAGATCAACGTGCTCGTCGCTGAAGAAGCCAGGCCGGTGGTGGACCAGGGTGATCACGCCGAGCATATGGTGCTCGCGCAGCACCGGCATGGCTGCCACCGAGCGCACGTTCGAGTGGGCATCGATGGCGGAGAACCAGCGCACGTCCTGGCGGGTGTCCTGGATCACGGCGGCGGACTGCTCGCGCAGCACCCAGCCGGCGACGCCGTGGCGCATAATATCGGAGAGCATCGGGCTGGCCGGGTTGCGGCTGCTGGAGTAGCAGAGGGCGCGGTCGTCCTCAAAGTTGGTGAGGATGATACTGGCCCTGACCGCGCCGACAGCGTCGGCCAGGTGGTCGAGGAAGCGGGTGAGCAGCACGTCGAGGTCGATGCTCGCCCCGAGGTCGCGGGTGAGGTGCAGCAGCAGCTCGGTCTTACGCTGCTCGTTGCTCAGGCCGCGCTGGGCGCGCTGGAGGCGCAGCATGGCCCGCACGCGGGCCAGCAGCTCGTCGATCTCCACCGGCTTGACCAGAAAGTCGTCGGCGCCGGCGTCGAGGCTGGCCACGCTCATCGAGAGGTTGGCCTGGGCAGAGAGCACCATCACCGGGATGAAGGGCTTGGTGGTATCGGCCTTGAGCCGGCGGGTCACCTCGTTGCCATCCATCCCGGGCAGGCCCAGGTCGAGCAGGATGAGATCGGGCGTGATCAGGTTGAGGTAGGCCAGGGCCTCCTCGCCGCTGCCCGAGAGCGAGACACGGTAGCCGCTGCTGACAAGCACGTCGTGGTACACGTGGCGGATCAGCGGGTCGTCCTCGACGATCAAGATGTGGGCCGGCTCAACCATAGGAATGGCACCCAGGTGACAATAACAGCCGTACGACAGCCTGTAGGGCATCCCAGTGCCGAAAGCTGGCGGTAGCGCGAAGTATAGCATATACGGGGGGGCGAGAGGCCGCATCGGTTGATGCAGCCATCGATCAACCTCACGTATTTCATGATCAGATTTAAGCTACATTTAAGCTGGGGCGGCGCCGATTTAACACGCCGGGAGGCGCGATCCGCTACACTGGGATCAGCGCGTATCGCACCTGATATCTGTAGGAGTAGCATTCATATGGCTCAGCGCCACCCCAGCCGCCCGTCGCCCCTGCTCCGCGCCGTGAAGAAGTACTCCGTCTCGGCCTTCGTCGTCTGCTCCTTCACGGCCTACGCGGCCCACGAGCGGCTGCTTGGCGCTGAGGCCACCACCGCGAGCCAGGCACCGGCGGCGCTGGCGGCCGTGACTCGCCAGGTGGCGACGCTGCCGACCCTCATCC
>JBAXES010000727.1:0-2418 GCA_037140315.1 Chloroflexales bacterium | reverse complement strand
CGGGGCTCGACGGCGCGGTGCGGCGGGTGGCCCAGGCTGAGCAGGAGCGCTCCTGGGCCGCGCAGCGCCAGGAGCGCCTCGCCCACGATCTGGCCGCCCTGCGCGGCCACGAGGCCGAGCTGGCGGGCCGGCGGGCCGCCGCGGGCGCGGCCGCCGAGGCCGCCGAGGCTCGGCTGGCGGAGCTGCGCGCTCGCCAGGAGGCCGAGACCCAGGCCGACCGCGTCGCCCAGGGGCACGTGGCGGGCCTGCGGGCCGCCGCCGGCTCCGCCGAGGGCCAGCTGCGCGCCCAGCGCACGCTGCTGGCCGCCCACGAGCTCAGCCTCGCCGAGGGCGAGCGCCAGCTGGCCGAGGCCGCCGCCAGCAGCGCCGACCTGGGGTCGGAGCGCGAGCGGATCGGTGCCACTCACGCCAGCGTAGAGGCCGAGCACCACGAGCTGCTGGCCGAGATTGACGCCCTGCGCGCCCAGATCGACCCCGCCGAGGCGGCCCTGCGCGCAGACGAGGCCCTGCAGGCCGACCTGGAGCGCCGCGAGCAGGCCGCCACGGCCGCGCTGCTGGAGCAGGAGGCCGCCCACGGCCGGGCCGCCCTCGACGCTCAGCGCGCCGGCGACCGTCAGGACGCGCTCTACGAGCGGGCCGCCGCAGACGACATCGATATCGAGGCGGGGGAGCCACCGCCGGAGGGCGAGCCGGCGGCCTACCCCGACAACCTTCAGGCGGAGATCGACGCGCTGAGGACTAAGATCCTGCGCTTGGGCGCGGTGAACCAGCTCGCCCTGGAGGAGTACGAGGAGTCTGCGGCCCGCCACCGCTTCCTCAGCGAGCAGGTGGCCGACCTGCGCGAGGCCGAGGGCTCGCTGCTTGAGCTGATCTCTGCCCTGGACGGCGCGATGAGCCAGCGCTTCATCAACACCTTCAACGCCGTGGCCGCCGAGTTCGAGCAGAGCTTTGTGCGCCTCTTCGGCGGCGGCTCGGCGAGGCTCCAGCTCACCGGCGGGGCGGGCGGCAACGGCCAGCTGCCCAATGACGACACGGGCGAGTCGGCGGCCGGCGGGCGCGAGGGCGTCGAGATTATTGTGCGACCGCCCGGCAAGAAGCAGCAGAGCATCTCGCTGCTCTCCGGCGGCGAGCGCACCCTCACGGCGGCGGCCCTGCTCTTCGCCATCCTAAAGGTGAACCCGAGCCCCTTCTGCATCCTTGACGAGACCGACGCCGCCCTCGACGAGTCAAACGTCGGGCGCTTCCGCGACGCCCTGCAGGCCCTGGCCGATCAGACCCAGTTCATCCTGATCACCCATAACCGCGGCACCATCGAGGCCGCCGGCACCCTCTATGGCGTGACGATGGGCGACGACGGGGCCTCGAAGCTGATCTCGCTGCTGGTTGAGCAGTATGTGCAGGGCTGATCAGCCCACGGATCGGCTAGGACTCATCCGGCGGCGCTATGCTGCGGCCAAGCAGCTCCCGCACGCTCTCGGCGGTGAGCTTGAGGGCGATGCGTCCATCGGCGATGATCCGCTCCATCACGGTCGGGTCGCGCTCCTCGTGGGGCAGGGCCACCACGAAATGGTTGAGGATCTCGCTGCGCGCATCCACCAGGTCGTCCCATGTGGCGTCGGGCGCGCGGCGGCGCAGGTCGGCCAGGTGCAGCTCGGCGAACTCCAGCAGCCGCTCGGCGGTGTCGTCGGTGAGCTGGGCGGCCGCGCCGGCCAGATAGTAGGTCGGGGAGTCGGCGCCCGGCGCGGTGTCGGCCGGGGTCAGGTGCCCGACCACCACCTCGCCGGGGGCGAGCCGCTTGGAGGCGCCGTAGTCGGCCACCTCATACAGCTCGCCGCCGAGCAGGTTGCGCAGGCTCAGGCCCTTGCCCTTGCGCACCTCGGCCACCACGTAGGGCCGCAGGCGCACCCGCCGCCACTGGGATAGCAGCTGGCGCTCGAAGGGGTCCACGTCGAACCCGCCGCCCTCGACCGCAGCGTCGAGCTGGTCGAGCAGGGTGCGCCCGTCGGCCTGGCGGAAGTCGAAGGCGAACCAGGTCAGGAAGCGCTCGGAGCCCCGGTCTTCGACCGTGCTGAGCTTCTCCATCTGCTCCACGCCGTACTCGTACTTGCCCTGCCAGAAGCGGTCGAAGGCGGGCGGGAACTGCTCGGGCACACTCTGGGCCGCCTCGATGATCTTCGGCAGCAGGGTGTCCTGGGCCTGGCGCAGGCGCAGCTGCTCGCTGCGGGCGGCCTCCTCGGCCAGCAGGTGGCAGTCCTTATACTTACGGCCGCTCCCGCAGTGGCACGGGTCGTTGCGGCCGAGCTTCTTCGTGGCGGCTGGCTTTGCCATTGGGAGTCCTCATTCTAGATGGAGCTATTTCAGGGAGGGCTTGCCCTCCCTGAGGCCCTCCCCGACCGGCGGGCGGGGAGGGCCTCAGGG
>JBAXES010000726.1:0-2420 GCA_037140315.1 Chloroflexales bacterium | reverse complement strand
TCGCCACCACCGGCCCGATCAGCGAGTCGGCCGGGTAGGGGTCGGGCTGGCCCCAGCGCGACACGTCGTAGCCGAGGCGGCGGCGGGCCAGCTTCTCGATCAGCAGCTGCGAGACGTTGCCGCCCCCGTTGTAGCGCACGTCTACCACCAGGCCCTCGCGGGTGCTCTCCATCAGGTAGCCGCGGTGGAACTCGGCGAAGCCCGAGGCCCCCATGTTGGGGATGTGCAGGTAGCCGACCCGGCCGGCGGTGGCGGCGTGGACGGCGGCCCGGTTCGCCTCGACCCAGGTGCGGTAGCGCAGCGCGCTCTCGGAGCCGAGGGCCCTCACCGTCATGGTGCGTGGCTCGCCGCCGCCGGATGGCCCGATCGTCAGCAGCAGGTCGGCGCCGGCCTGGTTCACCAGCAGCTCGCCCGGCCCGCGGCCCTGGCCCATGCGCCGCCCGTTGATCGCCAGCAGCGTGTCGCCGGCGGCCACGCCCAGGCCGGGCCGCGCCAGGGGCGACGAGGCCCGCTCGTCCCACACATCGCCGGGCAGCACGCGCGCGATGCGGAAGCTGTCGCTGGCCCCGTCGTAGTCCAGGTCCACGCCGAGGAAGCCCTGGCGGTAGGCCGGCGTCGGGCGATAGTCCCCGCCCATCTCGTAGGCGTGGGAGGTGCCCAGCTCGCCCTGCATCTCCCAGAGCAGGTCGGAGACCTCGCCGCGGGTGGCCACCCGGTCGATCAGCGGCAGGTAGCGCAGATAGATCGCCTGCCAGTCCACGCCGGACATGTCCTCGGCCCAGAACTGGTCGCGCTGGAGGCGCCAGGCCTCGCGATACATCTGGCGCCACTCCTGGGGCGGTGACAGGTCAACCTTGATCCGCCCGAGGTCCACCCACCCGCTCTTGCGCCCGGGGCCGCCGTTATCCTTGGGCTTCTCGCCGACCTTGATCGCCCGCAGGCGGCGGCCGCTGCGGTAGGCCAGCAGTTTGCCGTCCTGCGAGAGGGAGAAGCTGGAGACCCCGTCGACCAAGGTCTCGGCGCTGCGCTCCGCGAAGTCGTAGGCCTCCAGGCGCCCGGTGTCGTCGCCGGGGCTGCTACTGATCGCCCCGCGCAGCGAGAAGCTGGTGTAGAGGGCCTTGCCCTTCACGCCGGCCACCCCGCCGTAAATGCCGATCGGCACCGGGAATGCCACCACGCGCTCGGCGATCCCGTCGAGGTCGATCTGGATCCCCCGCTCCTCAGGCTTGGCCTCGCCCTTCTTCTCCGCGTCGCCCTCGGGCTTGGCCTCGCCATCTTTCGCGCCCTCCCCATCCGCACCCTTCGGCTCCTTTGCGCCCTTCGCGTCCGCGTCTTTCGGCTCCTTCGCGTCCTTCGTGATCCCGCCGGTGTCGAAGGGCGAGGCCACATCGGCGCGCAGGGTGATCAGGAAGGGGCGGGCCATGCGCGGGAAGGCCCATGCGAACTGGGCCTGGTCGTGGATCGGGTCGAAGTCGCGCTTGCCGATGAAGTAGAGAAAGGTGCCCTCGGGGTCCCAGGCCGGCCGGGTGTCGGAGAGCAGGGTGCGGGTGG
Organism: Chloroflexales bacterium; assembly: GCA_037140315.1. GTDB lineage: Bacteria > Chloroflexota > Chloroflexia > Chloroflexales > Chloroflexaceae > Oscillochloris. The sequence continues at coordinate 869 of JBAXES010000726.1, read as the reverse complement.
CGTTGTGGGTGGCGCCGCTGGCCACCTCGCAGAGCCGGATGATCTGCGTGCGGCGGGTGTCGTAGTAGCTGTAGGCCAGCCAGCGGCCATCGGGCGACCACGCGGCCCCGCTGATCCGCCCGTGGGGGCTGTGGTCGAGCACACGCACCGTGGCCTCGGCCAGGTCGACCAGCAGCAGCTCGTGGCGCTGGTTGGTGATCGCGGCCAGGTCGGCCCTGGGCGAGGCGCAGATGCGCAGGGGCCGGCCGATATCGAGGCCGTCGAGGCGTCGCGGCGGGGCCGACCCATCTGCGGCGTGGATCTCCAGGGCCTCCTCGCCGCCGGCGTCGCTCAGCAGCAGCAGGCGCTTGCCGTCGTGGAGGTAGCGCGCCATGCGCGTGCGGCCGGACTCCTCGCCGTACTGGAGCGCCGCCCCGTCCCAGTTGCCCATGGCGAAGGCCCGGCCGCGCACGGTGAGGGCCAGGGAGCCGCCGGCGGGGTGCAGGGCGTAGCCCTCCAGGTAGGGTTCGGGCGGCACGAAGCGGCGCTTGCGCTGGGGCTGGGGGCTGTGCAGCTCCAGCGGGATCATCTGGCTCTGGCCGCTGGCCGGGTCGAGCAGCCAGAGGTCGGCCCCGGCGTGGTAGACGATCCGCCTCCCGTCGCTGGAGGGGTGGCGCACGTAGTAGTCGGCGTGGTCGGTGTGGCGGCGCAGGTCTGCGCCCGAGGGCAGGCACGAGTAGATATTGCCCACGCCCTCGTGGTCGCTCACGAAGTAGATCCGCGCGCCGAGCCAGATCGGCGCGGCCAGGTTGCCCCTGAGCGTGATCAGCCGGCGCCACGCCCCGCTGCCGGCCGGGTCGACCCAGAGGTCGCCGGTGAGGCCGCCGCGG
>JBAXES010000725.1:0-2424 GCA_037140315.1 Chloroflexales bacterium | reverse complement strand
CGGCTCGCCGCCGCCCCCACGCACACACCCACGCATGATCTGCCGCACGTGCTCGTCGCTGCCGCCGCCAACATCCGTAGCGGCCCGGGCGTCGACTTCAGCATCATCGCCGTAGTTAGTGCCGGGTCGAGCATCACTCTCAGCCAGCGCCAGGGTGACTGGTATAAGGTTCGCACCGCCGACGGCCATGAGGGCTGGATGTCAAAGCTCGTGCTTGAGGTCGACCCCGCCGTCGCCGCGAGCGTCCCCCTAGCCCAGCCCTAGGCATGGTTCCACAAAGTGCGTATGTTATACTGTGTACTCACTATCCGCTCTCACCCAATCAATGCAGCATGTAATCCAGGCAGGCCGTGATGGATCGCCAGGGTAGCGTCAAAGCAGCGAGCCACAATGCCCTGCCCGGCGACAGCGCCCTACGCCGCCGGCCGACGAGCATTACCACCTGGCTCCGCTGGTCGTATCTGATATCATCTACGCTACCGCTGCTGCTGGTCGGCACGCTGCTGATTGGCGTGATCTTTCAGGTCCAGCAGCGCAACGCCTACGCCAGCCAGCAGGCTGTCGCCGACCAGACCGCCGGCAATGTCTCCACCTTCCTCTACGACCTTGAGCAGATCTTGCTGCGCGCCGCACGCGACCTGCACCCGGACGTACCTGGCGCCAGCCTCGACGCCGACGCGCGCCGCCTGGTCAATAGCTCGCCGGATCTGCGCACCCTCATGATCGTCAACACCAGCGGCAAGCAGGTGGCAGGCGCGACGAGCTCTCTGCTGCGGGACCGGGGCAGCATGATCGCGCCCAGCAACACCGGGCTGCTCGCCGAGGCCTACGAGATCGGCCAGGGTGGCCGCACGCCGATCATGCGCGCCGCAGACGGCACGCCCTACTTTCAGGTGGTGCTGCCGATCCGCGACCAGAGCAGCGGTGTCCTGGTGGGCGCCCTCAGCGCCGAGGTCAGCGCCGCCCGCATCAACCAGATCCTGCGCCTGGCCGTCCAGGGCAGCGATAATGTCTCCTTCCTGATCGACGCCGGCAGCACCCTGATGTTAGCGTCACGATCATCGGGGTGGATCCCGCCGGACAATATCGCAGATCGCTTCACGAGCGGGCGCACCGTGGGCGAGTATCTGGACGCGGGCGGCGAGCGCATGGTCGGGGCCCGATCCATCGTCAGCCCCGTCACCCCCTCAAGCTGGGCGGTGGTGGTCGAGCAGCCCTCCTCCGGATTCCTCACCGAGGTCTACCGCAGCGTGTTCCTGCTGACCGCCGTGGTGGCGCTGGTGGGCCTGCTGGCCCTCACCTGGGCGCTCTACCAGGCCCGCCGGATCGTGCAGCCGGTGCGCACGCTGGCCAATGGAGCCCGCGAGCTGGGCGGCGGGGAGCTTGATCACCGGATCATTGTCGAGAGCCGCGATGAGCTGGGGCAGCTCGCCGATACCTTTAACCAGATGGCCGAGCAGCTCCAGAGCAGCCTGCACAAGATCGCCGATCAGAACGAGCGGCTGCGCCACGGCATGATCCTCGCCCGCGATATTCAGATGGGCCTGATGCCGAGCAGCCCACCTTGGAAGAAGGAGATCCTCACCGTCCACGCGCGCTCGCTGCCAGCCAGCGAGGTGGGCGGCGACTTCTACACCTACATGGCGCTGCCCGGCGGGCGGGCCGCCGTGGCGATCGGCGATATCTCGGGCAAGGGAGTGGCCGCCGCGCTGCTCATGGCCCTCACCAGCTCGACCCTGGAGTCGCAGGCGCGGGTCCTCGACCACCCGGGGGCGATGCTCACCGCGCTCCACGAGGCCCTCCAGCCCCGCTTCCAGGCCAACCAGATGAACGCCGCCCTGATGATCGCGATCTACGACCCGCAGCGCCAGCAGATGACGGTGGCGAACGCGGGTATGATCGCCCCGCTCCTGGCCCGCGCCATCCCCAACGGCGGGGTCGAATGCAGCTTCGTCGATGTGAGCGGGCTGCCGATCGGCACGCTCATGCCCGCATGCTACCCCGATGTCGAGGTGCCCCTCGCGCCCGGCGACACCATGATCTTCCTCAGCGATGGCATCGTCGAAGCCCATAACCTCAGCGATGAGCTCTATGGCTTCGAGCGCCTCGAAGCCCTAGTCGTCGGCCTGCCCCAGCGCCTCAGCGTCAGCGAGGTCGTCCAGCATATCCTCGACTCGGTGCTGGCCTTCGCCTCCGGCACCGACCCCCACGACGATATCACCATCCTCGTCACGCGGGTCAGTGTCGACGCGTCCGCTTATGAGTCAACGCTCGCCGTGGCGGGGATGGCCTTCGACGGCGCGCTATAATAGGCCAGGATCAGGAACATTAGACAAGGTTTCAGCGTACGTTACAATTCAGGCAATTGTACTGCATCAGGATGCGGTATTTCTGTTCCCTGTTCCCTGTTCCCTGTAACCTTGT
>JBAXES010000724.1:0-2424 GCA_037140315.1 Chloroflexales bacterium | reverse complement strand
GTAAACCGGCAAGTCTAGTTGTCGCCGGTCGGAAGATCTAGTTGACATTTAACAACCGTGCTCTGCGAGGGCGCGCGGGCCGAGGTGCTCCGCTCCTTCCACGCCGACCCGCAGGAATATACGGCGATCTTCACGCTGAACGCCAGCGGTGCCCTCAAGCTCGTCGGCGAGGCCTTCCCGTTCGCCGTGGGCGGACGCTACCTGCTCACGGTCGACAACCACAACTCGGTCAATGGTATCCGCGAGTTTGCCCGCGCCCGCGGCGCCGAGGTAACTTACCTCCCTATCAATGCAGATGACCTGCGGCTCGACCCGCAGGCCGTGGCGGCCCAGCTTGCCCGGCTTGAGCCAGGGGCGGCCGGCCTCTTTGCGTACCCGGCCCAGTCGAACTTCAGCGGCGTGCAGCACGATCTGAGTCTGATCGCGACGGCGCAGGCGAGCGGATGGGCGGTGTTGCTCGACGCAGCGGCCTTTGTGCCGACCAACCGGCTCGACCTGAGCATCTGGAGGCCGGACTTTGTCTCGATCTCGTTCTACAAGATGTTCGGCTACCCCACCGGCATTGGCGTCCTGCTGGCCCGCCGTGAGTCGTTGGCGCGGCTGCGTCGGCCCTGGTTCGCTGGGGGCACCATCACTATCGCCTCGGCCCAGGGTGGTGGGCACTTCCTGGCTGCGGGTGAGACCGGCTTCGAGGACGGGACGATCAGCTACTTGGGGCTGCCAGCTGTCACGATCGGCCTACGCCACCTGGAGGCGACCGGCATCGAGCAGATCCATCGGCGCGTCACACTGCTGGCTGGCTGGCTGCTGGGCGAGCTTGCCGAGCTGCGTCATGGCAACGGGCGCCCCCTGGTGATGATCTACGGGCCGAGGGATACGGATAGACGCGGCGGCACGCTGGCAATGAACTTCTACGATGCCGCAGGTGAGCGGATCGACTTCCGCGCGGTGGAGCAACGGGCCAGTGATGCGCAGATCTCCCTGCGCAGCGGCTGCTTCTGCAACCCCGGCGTCGGCGAAGTGATCAACGGGCTGAGCGGAGAGGAGATGGCGGCCTACTTTCAGACGTTCGGCCCAATCAGCTTCGATGCGTTTATCAACCGCCTCGCTGGGCGGGCCACCGGCGCGGTGCGCGTTTCGTTGGGTATTGCGAGCACCTTCGCCGATGCACAACGCTTTCTCGCCTTCGCGGGTACGCTGCTGAGCTAACACGCCGAATCCGCCAGGAGCCTCTACGGCGTGCCCATGGCCAGCGCCAGCACCTGCTCCAGCGCATCAACACCGCCTTGGCAATAGGCGACCCACGGGACGGAGGGAGGTGTGCGGCGCTGCTGGGCCTGAAGGGCTGCACGCCATACGGCAAGATCGTCGGTGATCGCCGCACCAAACGCGCTGCGGGTGTTGCCCCCGTCGGCTCCTGCGAGTCGACGGCGCAGCAGCGTGAGCGTGACCAGTTGGCCCTCCACGTATTTCATACCGCCGGTAACCCGACCGTCCTTCTGGAGCTGGCAGACATTGATCCCGCCCGTCTGCCCACGATATGCCTGCTCAGCTGCGGTCATAAGCGCGTCAAGTGCATCGCGCAGGGCATCCTCGCTGCTTCCCATACAACCTCCGCATGATTGCCTGTCACCCTATCATGATGCGCCGCGACGACACGCGGTTACGACCCAAGCACGCTCGCATGAGGCGGGGCCGGATGAAACGGGAGGGGCTTCCGGCACATCTGAACGGCAATCCAGTCGGGCAGGCAGAGGGACGGGGAATGCTGACCTCAGTGCTATGCTATACTTGCGCCCGTATTCGACGCCGAGCAGCGAGGCTGGCGATGCGCAGAGAAGCCAGCACGGGAAACACCCTGATCACGAATCATCGCCGAAGGCGCTGGCTGACGTGGCCGACGGCGATCATCAGCGTGGCGGTGCTCACCCTCGCCATCTTCAATCCTCTGCTGTGCATCCTCCACTGTGCGCTGGCGCACCAGCATCCTGCGGTGGGCGCAGCTACGCAGCCCGCCTTCCTCTGCCAGATCGCGCACGATACCCAGCCGGCGGCGACCCCATTTGATCGAGTCTGGGACGGCCCACGTGCGGTGTATGAGGTGACACCGTTCAGCGCAGTCTCGTTCATACTGATCATCGTCATCATGGCCATCATCATGGCCCCTCGGGCACGTGCCCCCCAGCACATCACCAAACCCTCCGCTCCCCCACCGAAGATCGGCCTCCGTTCCACGCTGGCTTGACCTGCGAGGTTCCGCGAGCGCATCTGCCTTGGGCAGCCCCACAGCGATTCTTCGCTGGGACTGTTCTGGTGTGCTCGTACGCACCAGCCTGCGCATCGTGTGGTATTCCCGATCTTCAGTAGCACAAGGAGCTACGGCTATGAGTTGGCGCCCTTCTAATGACCCTCGTCCGTCGTACG
>JBAXES010000723.1:0-2428 GCA_037140315.1 Chloroflexales bacterium | reverse complement strand
TCGCCGACCGGAGCGGCGGGCGGCGCGCCGGCTACGTGCGGCTCGGCGGCTGGCTCATGGGGCTGCTCAGCAACCAGGTGGATGTGATCTGGGATGGCTGAGGCGTGGCGCGTGCGGGCGGCAGACGGGCGTTGGCGCACCGCGCCCCGTCACATCGGTGGGCCGACCCAGCGCGGCATCAGGGCCCGCTGCACGGCCAGGCCCGCCGCCAACAGGACATCCTCGGCGCCGGGCGCGCCCACCAGTTGCACGCCCACGGGCATCCCGCCCCTGGTGAAGCCCACCGGCAGCGCGAGGCCCGGCAGCCCCGCCAGGTTCACCCAGGTCTGGTAGCTCAGGGTGAGCGGCAGCGCGCCCCAGGGCCAGCCGTGGCGCGGGGCGGTGGAGGGGAAGACCGGGCAGACCGCGACGCCGCCCGCGCCGATCAGATCGCGCATCTGGTCGCGGAGCGCCGCGCGCCAGGATCGCCCATCGACACCAAGCCGTATGGCCAGCGCGCCCCCATAGTGCGAGCTCAGCCAGTTGTGGAGCGTGCCGATGTCCACCCGCCCGCGCCCGAGCAGCGCGCGGCCCAGCTCGCCAGCGGGCGACCAGGCCCGGCCGCCGCCGAAGCCCTCGGCGATGGCGCGCCGCTCGTCCGCGCCGTGATAGGCGCTCCAGCCCACCAGCGCCAAGCGCCGCGCAGCCGGTGCCCCCGTGACCGGGCGCATCCCGGCCTGGACCAGGGCGCGGGTCGCCGCCCGCACCCCAGCCTGCACCGCCGGGCTGCTTGGCGTCAGCCCATCGTCCGTCCAGCTCGCCACGCGTGCCCCGTGTACGGACGCGGGGTCGCGCGGGCGGGGGGGCGCGCCGCAGAGCACATCATAGGCCAGGGCCAGATCCTCGACCCGCCGGGCCATTGGCCCCAGCGCGTTGAGATCCCCCAGGCCGCCCTCGGCGGGCGGCCAGAAGCCGTCCTCGGGGAGGGCGCCGCTGGTTGGGCGCAGGCCGGCGATGCCGCAGAAGGCGGCGGGCAGGCGGATGCTCCCCGCGATGTCCGAGCCGATCCCGAGGGGCGAGCCGCCCGCCGCGATGAGCGCGGCCTCGCCGCCCGTGGAGCCGCCCACGGTGCGCGTCACGTCCCAGGGGTTGTTCGTGCGCCCGTAGAGCGGGTTCTCGGTCTCCTGCGACCAGCAGTTGCCGGGCGTGTTGGTGACGCCGAGCACGATCGCTCCGGCCGCGCGCAGGCGCGTCACCAGGGTCGCATCGCGCGTGGGGACATGGTCGCGCCGGCTGAGCAGGCCGCAGGTGCTCGGGAGGTCGGCCACATCGAGCGCCGCCTTGATCGTCGCGGGCACGCCGTGGAGCGGCCCGCGCCCCTCCATAGGCGCTGCGTCAGCGGCAGCCGCCTCGGCCCGCGCCTGCGCGAAACGCGCGACGACCAGCGCGTTGAGCCTCGGGTTGACCGCGCTGATGCGCACAATGTGCGCCTCCAGCACCTCGGTCGCCGTCAGCCGCCCACCACGGATTGCCGCCGCCAACGCGGTGGCGGACGCGGTGGTCATCGATGGTGTGCTGGTCATTGCCGCCCCCTTCTATCAAGCGACAGGCCACGACGGGCGCAATCAGCGGCGCGAGGTCGAAGATGCTTCGCTCCGCTCCTGAGAACCATCCCGCGCACCGGTCATTCCGAGCGCGGGATGGTTCTCCCAGGCTCAGAGCTTCACCTTGCCCAGCTCGGCCTCCAGACGGCCGACCACCGTCTGCAGCACCTTGATCCGGCCGAAGCGCTTGTCCTCCGACTCGACGATCGTCCAGGGGGCGGTGGGCGTGGAGGTGCGCAGCAGCATCTCGTTCACCGCCTCCTCGTAGAGCGGCCACTTCTCGCGGTTGCGCCAGTCCTCATCGGTGAGCTTCCAGGCCTTGTAGGGCACATTCTGGCGCTCGCGGAAGCGGCGCAGCTGCTCGTCGGGGCTGAGGTGCATCCAGAACTTGCAGATGATCGTCCCGAAGTCCACCAGCTGGCGCTCGAACTCGTTGATCTCGGCGTAGGCCCGCTGCCACTCGCTGGGGCGGGCGAAGCCCTCGACCCGCTCGACCAGCACACGCCCGTACCACGAGCGGTCGAAGATGCCGAACGCGCCGCGCGGCGGCAGCCGCCGCCAGAAGCGGTAGAGGTAGTGGCGGTACTTGTCGTCGCCCGAGGGCGCGGCGCTGGCGTGGACCGTGTAGGCCCGCGGGTCGAGCCGCTCGGTGAGCCGCTGGATGGCCCCGCCCTTGCCGGCGGCGTCCCAGCCCTCGAACACAATCACCACCGGGCGCTGCTGGCGGTAGACCTCCAGGCCGAGCATGTACGTCTGGGTCTGGAGCAGCTTCAGCCGCCGCACGTAGTCCTGCTCATCGAGGCGCTGGCTTAGGTCAACCCGCTGGAGCATGCCCGGCTCGGCGG
>JBAXES010000722.1:0-2435 GCA_037140315.1 Chloroflexales bacterium | reverse complement strand
CCGCGCTGAGGCGGGCGTCATCGCAGTGGGCCATAACGGGCAGGCCGAGGGCGGCGGCGTAGGCCAGGGCGCTGCGCATCAGGGCCGAGTCGGCGATGGCGCGGCCATCATCGCTGAAGGCGATGCAGCCGGCCTCGGCCAGATCGATCATCTCGGTGAGGGCCTTGCCCTCGCGTCCGACGGTGATCGCGCCGATCAGGTTGACGTGGATGTGGCCATCGCGCCGGGCGATATCGCGCACCTGGTGGGCCACGGCCGCGCGGTCGAGGGCCGGCGTGGTGCCGGGCATGGCGCAGACGGTGGTGAACCCGCCGTGGGCGGCGGCCAGCGTGCCACTGGCGATCGTCTCGCGCTGCTCCTCGCCGGGCTCGCCGAGCTGGGCGTGCAGGTCGGTGAATCCGGGCGCGACCACGCAGCCCCTGGCGTTGATCACCTCGGTGCCCTCGGGCAGCGGCGCGTGGTCGGCGCGCATCTCGGCCATGTCGAAGACCTGCTCGACCCTGCCATCAATGATCAGGACGTCGCCGACGGTGGCGACACGGCGGGCGGGGTCGATGATGGAGCCGTTTTTGATCAGGTAGTTCATATATTCCTTACCCGGCGAGCCGGTAGAGCAGCGCCATACGCACCGCGACGCCGTTGGTCACCTGGGCCTCGATCACCGAGTTGGGCGCGGTGGCCGCCTCGGGCGAGATCTCGACGCCCTCGTTCATTGGGCCGGGGTGCATGATCAAGGTGCGCTCGCCGAGCGCGGCCAGGCGCTCGGGGGTGATGCCGTAGGCGCGGGTGTACTCGCGCAGGGAGGGCAGCAGCCCGGCCTGCATGCGCTCCTTCTGGAGGCGCAAGGCCATGACCACATCGGCGCCCTTGATCGCCTCGTCGAGGCTGTGGCTGATCGTCAGCTCGGGCCAGGTGTCAAGCCAGTACTGGCGGTGGCCGAGCAGGGTGGGCGGCGCGCAGAGCGTAACGTGGGCGCCCATGCGGGTGAGCCCCCAGATGTCGGAGCGGGCCACCCGGCTGTGCACGATGTCGCCGACGATCACCACCTTGAGGTCGCGGAGCTGGCCGAGGCGCTCGCGGATGGTGAAGAGGTCGAGCAGGGCCTGGGTCGGGTGGGCGTGGCGTCCGTCGCCGGCGTTGATCACCGATCCGTGGAAGTGGCGGGCCACCAGGTAGGGCGCGCCGGACTGGCTGTGGCGGATGACCACGATATCGGCGCCGAGGGACTGGAGGGTGCGCACAGTGTCGATCAGCGACTCGCCCTTCTCGACGCTGCTGCCGCGGGCGCTGAAGTTGACAATGTTGGCCGAGAGGGCGCGGGCCGCCAGCTCGAACGAGATGCGGGTGCGGGTGCTGTCCTCGAAGAACATGTTCACCACGTTGCGCCCGCGCAGGGCGGGCACCTGCTTGATCTCGCGCGAGAGCACATCCTTCATGCTCTCGGTGGTGGTGAGGATCTCCTCGATCTCCTCGGCCACCGTATCGTCTAGGTCGATTAGGTGGTGGCGGCGGGTTGTCTGTTCCATAATGGTGAATGGTGAATGGTGAATGGTGAATGTTCGGATGCACATTCACCATTCACCATTAATAATTACGTAGTTGCCCGCTCGATCAGCACCTCGTCGGCGCCGTCGGTCTCGCGCAGGTGGACCATGACGCGCTCGGAGCGGGCGGTGGGGACGTTCTTACCGACAAAGTCGGCGCGGATGGGCAGCTCGCGGTGGCCGCGGTCGATCAGGACGGCGAGCTGGATGCAGGCCGGGCGACCGAGGTCGGCGATGGCGTCGAGGGCGGCGCGCACCGTGCGCCCGGTGTAGAGCACGTCGTCCACGAGCACCACCGTCTTGCCGGTGATGTCGGGCTGGATGCTGGTCTTGCGCATCTGGGCGGCCGGCCCGCGCAGGCGCAGGTCATCGCGGTAGAGGGTGATGTCGAGCTGGCCGACCGGCAGCTGCACGCCCTCGAAGTCGGCGATGGACGCGGCGATCCGCTCGGCGATGGGCACGCCCCGGCTGGGGACGCCGACCAGGATCACGTCCTGGAGGCCGCCGTTGCGCTCATCGATCTCGTGGGCGATACGCACCAGGGCGCGGCGGATGTCGTCGGCGGTGAGGATCTGTTTGCGATCTTTCATAGGCGTAACTTTAGTCAGGGCGCAGGAGGGACGGGGTGGAGGCGCCTCCACCCCGTCCCTCCTGCGCCCTGACAACAAAAAACCCGTAGCCCCACAGGCTAGGGGTACGGGAGATGGTACAGGGCTGCGGCCTTAGTGCCGGGTAGGTCATATAGTCCGCTCCTTTACAGCCTCTCAGGGCTGCGTTAAAGGTGCGCGAAGTCTACCATGGGGGAGGGGGGATGTCAATAAGTTGCTCGGTGAATCGCAGGGCTGGTGCAAAGTCACCTCCCGGAGGGGGTGTGGGGGCGGCTTCGCCGCC
>JBAXES010000721.1:0-2436 GCA_037140315.1 Chloroflexales bacterium | reverse complement strand
CCTGGGGTGCACAAACCAGCGCAGCAGACGTGTGGACAGGCTGCGCCAGGGGCGGATTCCCAGGGGTATGCGGCCGCTGTCGCGGATTTCGTGTTTGAGCCATTCCGGGGTCATCTTGCGCACAAAGGTGCCTTCCGGGTCATCTTCGGCCAGCCAGAGCGGCATCGCGTGGCGCGCGGCGAGCGCGGCGATCAGGCTCGTCACCCCGCTGCCGGGCGGGCCCTCGACAGACACCAGGCCGCCGCGCGGGTCGGCGGCGGCATGCTCGACGGCGGCGATCAGGCGCGGGCGCTCGATCGCGCGGCCGAGGCAGGCGACGGCGCGGGCGGCCTGGCGCTGGAGGCTCGCCGCGACCTCGGCGTGCAAGGCCGGGAATGCCTCCAGGGCCGCGTGGGCGCGTGGCAGGTGGCTGCTCGGCGGGGGAGTGATCATGCGGCGAGGTGGTTCCTAGCGAGCGTGTACTCAGCGCATCATATCACGGGGTGACAAAAGGCGGCGGCGGGGATCACCCCGCCGCCGCCTAACGATCCCAGCGAGGCTACTTGATCTCGACGGTCGCGCCGGTCTCGACCAGCTTCACCTTGGCGGCCTCGGCGTCCTCCTTGCTGACGCCCTCCTTGACCGCCTTGGGGGCCGCCTCAACCAGATCCTTGGCCTCCTTCAGGCCCAGGCTCGTGAGCTCGCGCACCACCTTGATCACCTGGATCTTGTTGGGGCCGACATCCTTGAGGATCACGTTGAACTCGGTCTGCTCCTCGACCGGGGCGGCCGCAGCGGCGGCCTCAGCCACCGGGGCGGCGGCACCGGCGAACACCGGCGCGGCGGCGGTGACGCCCCACTTCTCCTCCATCGTCTTCTTCAGCTCGACAAGCTCGAGCACGTTCAGGGTCTCGATCTGCTCGACAATCCCGTTAATCTTATCGCTCGCCATCGCGACACGCTCCTTAAAGTATGCTAACTAAAGATAGGCCAAAAAACATCATTGGCCGACTAGGCGGCCTCACCGGCGGAATCTGCGGGCGGCTGCAGCTGATCGATGCGGGCCTGCACCACATAGACGACATTCGTGATGGCCGCGTTAATCACGCCGACCACACCGGACACCGGCGCGGAGATAGCGCCGAGCACCTGGGCCAGGGCCTGCTCGCGTGAGGGCAGCTTCGTCACCTGCTCCAGGCCATCGGCCGCGAGCGGGCTGCTGCCGAGGAGTCCGCCGCGAACCACCAGGGGCTTGGCCGTCACCTTCGTGGCGTCCAGCAGGATCTTCGCGACCTTCGCCACATTATCGTAGGCAAAGGCCACCGCTGTCGGGCCTTCGAGCAGCGGCTCGATCGCCTCGCGGCCGGTGTTGCGGGCGGCCAGGCGGAGCAGCGTGTTCTTCGCGACGATCATCTCGGCGCCGTTCTCGCGCAGCTTGGCCCGCAGGGCCGTCAGCTCAGCAACCGTGAAGCCGCGATAGTCGGCCACAACCGCCAGCTGCACGCGCGACATCTTATCGGTCAGGTCGTCGACGATCTCGACTTTGCGCTGTGTTGGCATTCGTTCACCTCCTCCCTGTTCACAGACGTAAAAAAAGCCGCCGTGTCCTAGACACAGCGACCGAGGGAGAAGCTAGGCTTCTGAACACGCAGATGACGAGGCGGGGCAAGCCCGCAGCACCATATCCGTGCGACCTCGGCTGGCGGCCTGCTGGCCATTGAGGGGCGCCCGTGCGACCCACCAAGCTATCTAGGGTGGCTATGTATTTGCTAAGCCGCGCAGATTATACCACATCCGCAGGCTTTCGATAACGATTATATAGCTGGTTGCAATTGCCAGCTTCGCTGGCAATTGCAACCAGCTATATAATCGTTACCCTGCCAGGCTCATCGTTTGGACGAGGCTGGTGTTCACCGGGATGCCGGGCCCCATAGTGCTCGTCAGCGTGACCGTGCGGATGTAGGTGCCCTTAGCGCCGCTGGGCTTGGCCGCCTTCACCGCCTCCATCAGCGAGATGAAGTTCTCGGTGATCTGCAGTGGCGTGAAGCTCACCTTGCCGATCGCCACGTGCAGGATGCCGGTCTTATCATTGCGGAACTCCACGCGACCGCCGCGCACCTCGCGGATCGTGCGGGGCAGATCCTCGGCGGGCACGATCGTGCCGCTCTTCGGGTTCGGCATCAGGCCGCGGGGGCCGAGCTTACGACCGATGCGCCCGACCTTGCCCATCATATCAGGGGTCGCGATCGCCACATCGAAGTCGAAGAAGTTCTCTTTATCGACGCGGGCGATCAGGTCGTCGGCCCCGGCGAAGTCGGCACCGGCGTCGAGAGATGCCTGGATCGCCTCACCCTGGGCGAAGACCAGGACGCGCACCGACTTGCCGGTGCCGTGGGGCAGGGCCACCGTGGTGCGGATATTCTGGTCGGCGTGGCGCGGGTCGATCCCGAGGCGCAG
>JBAXES010000720.1:0-2438 GCA_037140315.1 Chloroflexales bacterium | reverse complement strand
GGGGCAGGGCGGCCCGGCCCCGCCGCGCTCCTGGCCGCCCTGCCCCTGGCCCTGCCGCTCCAGGTCGGCCTGGCATGCCTGCTCCGCCCTGGGCTCAACCCCAGGCGGCAGCTGCTGCCCGGCGACTATGCCGACCGAACCGTGCAGCAGCTCGATATCCCTGGGGAGTACGGGCCCGTGCCGGCCTTGCATATCGCGCCCAGAGGCGGCGCGCGGGCCGCCGTCTGCGTGGCCCACGGCTCTGGCTGCGACAAGACCTTCTACGCATGGCGCCTGGCCGATGCCCTGGTGGGCGCAGGCATGGCCGCCCTGCTGATCGACCTCGACGGCCACGGCGCGAGTCCGCGCCCGCAGGCCTTCCCCGAGATCGTCGAGAGCGTGGCCGGGCCGGCGCGCTGGCTGCGCCAGCGCTACCCGCGGGCGGGCCTGCTGGGCATGAGCCTGGGCGGCGGCGTCACGGCGCGGGCCGTGGCCGACGGCGCCCCCTGCGATGCCCTGGCCCTCTGGGAGGCCCCGCCCAGGCTGCGCCTGAGCGACGCCGAGTACCGCCGCGTGCAGGTCGCCGAGGCCCTGGGGGTGATCCGGCCCTCCCTTATCCACCTCTTCCGCGACGGCACCGCCTACCACGTCGCCCGCAGCTGGCAGACCAGCGGTATCCGCGCCCGCATTGGCACCTGGGACCTCTTCGACCAGCTCGATCTCCTGGGCAGCCTGGGGCGCGTCCGGCCGCGCGCGGGCCGCCCGCCGCTGCTGCTGATCTACGCCGGGCGCGACGCCGTGCTGCACGCGGGCTCGGACGCCGAGGTGCGCGCGGCCACCGCAGGCTGGGCCGAGTTCCACCGCGTCCCCGGCGCGAGCCACGTCTCCCTGCCGATCGAGCCGCAGACGATCGGGCTGACCGTAGATTGGCTGGGGCGCGCCCTCGGCGCCGGGGGCTAAACCGCAGGGGCGGCGAAGTCGCCCCACACCCCCACTGGCAAGTCACTCTGATGAGGACGATGAAAGTGAGGCCCCTATGCACCTGACTATTCTTGCCTCTGATCTCGACGGCACCCTCGCCGAGGATGGCCACGTCTCGTCGGAGACCTGGGGCGCCCTCCGCGCGGCAAAAGCGGCCCGGCTGACCCTGATCCTGGTGACCGGGCGCACGCTGGGGAGCTTCACGCCCGACGGGCCGTTCGCCGAGCTGTTTGATGCGATCGTCGCCGAGGACGGCGCGGTGGTCTACTTCCCGCGCCAGGACGCCGTGCTGCTCCCGTTCGGGCGGCTCCCGGCCATGCTGATGGAGCGCATCAGCGCCCTGAATCTGCCGCTCGAGCACGGCATGGCCCTGATCGCCACCCATGTGCCGTTCGACGAGCCGATCCTCGCGGCGCTGCGCGACTGCGGCGGCGGCGCGACCGTCGAGTATAACCGCGGCGCAGTGATGGTGCTGCCGCTCGGCGCGACCAAGGGCACCGGCCTCGCCTACGCCCTGCGCGAGCTGGGGCTCTCGGAGCGAAATATGGTCGCCTGCGGCGATGCCGAGAACGACCGCAGCCTGCTCGCGCTGGCCGAGCTCGCGGTCGTCGTCGACAACGCCACCCCGGCGATCAAAGATCTGGCCGACATCGTGCTGGCAAAGCCGGCTGGCGCCGGCATGCGTGACCTGATCCGCGACCTGATCGCCGGCCGGGTTGGCGACCGCAGGGTGCGCCCGGAGCGCCAGCTCAGCCTCGGCTGGCGGGCTGACCAGACGCCGTTTCAGATCGACGCGTGGCAGCTGATCGACCGCGCCTGGGGGATCGCTGGCGACAGCTCCAGCGGCAAGTCGTGGCTCGGCGGACTGATCGCCGAGGAGATCATGCTCCAGGGCTACCAGGCGGTGATCATCGACCCCGAGGGCGATTACCGCAGCCTCTCTGCGCTCCCCCACACCATGCTTGTGGGCGGACCCGACACGCAGCTGCAGCGGGTCGGCGACGTGATCACCCTCTGCGAGTACGCGCGCTGCAACCTGATCATCGATCTGTCGTGGATGCCGATCGCCGTGCGCAACACCTTCATCGAGCGCCTGCTGCGCGCGCTGCTCGACCTGCGCGCGCGCTGCGGCCGCCCGCACTGGCTGCTGATCGATGAGATCCAGCAGAGCTACCCCGGCTGGGCCGAGCCGTTCACCGGCACCGTCGAAGACCTGATGCGCGGCGGCGGCGTGACGGTGGTGAGCTATCGCCCGAGCCAGGTGGCCCCGGCGATCCTCGATGCCGTGCAGGTTTGGGCGCTCACGCGCACCAAGACCCCCGAGGACATCGCCCTCTTCGACGCGCTGCTGTCCGCCAGCCCCGCCTGGGCGGAGATCCGCGAGCAGCTGCCGACCCTCGCGCGCGGCCACGCCCGCCTGAGCATGCCGGCCAGCCCGCAGCTATGCGCCCTCAACGCGATCATCTTCCGCGCCGGGA
>JBAXES010000719.1:0-2439 GCA_037140315.1 Chloroflexales bacterium | reverse complement strand
ACGGTGGGGGTGCCGCTACCGAGCAAGATGCCGACGGTGGGGCTGCCGTTGATCATGGCCACGTCCGCAGCACAGCCGATGGGCACATCCTTCTGCCAGAGCAGCTGGCCGTCGGCCTTATACGCGTAGAGCCGACCGTCCTTGCCGCCGACCACCACCTCGTTCCCGTTGGCGCTGTTCCCGTCCACCTCGGCGATCACCGGCGAGCCGCGCTCAATGGCGTCGCCGGAGAGCACAATGCCGTGCTTGGCGGCGGTATCGTCCTGAAACTTATTTGTGTGGGTCCAGCCCGGCAGCGGGCTGGGCTGGTCTTTATTGCTCGCCCGCGCGGGGGCAATAACGGCGAGGCTGACAGCGGTGATGGCGATCACGATCATGGCCAGGGAGCTTCGGATGCGGTAGTACATAGAGGTGTCGCTAGTTCCTTATGGGCAAGGTAGACCGACGACGCCCGCGCAGCGTCGCCCGGCTTCGGATACACATACGAGGTCAGCGGTTGTGAGTGCGAGGCGCGGTATACCGAGGAAGAACTACACTGAGGATAGTTAGTCGCTGTTACGAGGCAGTTACCAGAGAGCTTCTACAAAAGCGAATGATGCCAGCCGCTGCGGATCATACGCAGAAGCCATCTACCATCGGGGCTACTATAATGGATTGCGATTAATCGCGCATTAATATGAGATGTGCAAAAACTCACGTGTGGGCAAGCGAGTCCTCACCACACCCTCACGGTGCATGGTGTTGTTGCTGGCAACAAAGACCGTAGTGATGGAGGCTGCCAGCGAAGCTCCTCAACTGCCGCCAGATGGCGGCGGGCCAAACTCAAGGTCAAACACCATCATCGCCCCGCTGGCCGATCTGCTCGCGCAGCAGATCGACCTCGGCGCGCAGGCGGCGCTGCTCGCGCAGACTCTCGTCTAGGGCAGGCAGCAGAGTCTCCAGCAGGTCGCGGTTAAAGCGATCCTGCCCGGCGATAATCGGGTCAAGGTAGGGCTCTTTCAGGTGGGCGGTGAGCTGGCGGCGCAGCCAGGCCACGGCCGGCCCGACCACCGGCAGCCCTGAGCGCACGCTGTAGCTGGGCCGGGCGACCTCGGCGGCCCGGCGCAGGCTCCCGCGGCGGACAATATCGAGGGTGGCGGGCAGGTCGCCCTCAGCGCGGGTGACCAGCTCCAGCAGGGCGTCGTCGAAGCGCCTGCGGGTGAAGGCCAGGGCGCGGGCCACGCCGCGCTGGGCCAGGCGGGCGGCCAGAGGGCGCGGCGGCTAAAGGCAGCGATGCGCTCCTCGATCTGCGGTAGCAGGCTGCTCCAGCTGTAGCGGTCACGCACATAGGCCCGCCCGCGCGCGCCCAGCTCATCGGCGCGGGCCGGGTCGGCCAGCAGGGCGTCGAGGGCATCGCGAAACGCCTCGTAGCTGCCGGCCGCGTAGCCGCCGCCGCTCTGCTCCACATGCTCGCGGGTGACAGCGCAGTCCGCGTGGACGATCGCCGGTCGGCCCTGGAGCCATGCCTCCATGATCACGATCGAGAAGCTCTCATTCACCGAGGGCTGGCAGATGACCGTACACGCGGCGTAGGCGTCGGTCAGCTCCTCGCGGCCGAGCGTGCCCAGGCCGATCACGTCGGGCCGGATGGGCAGTACCACATCGCCGCGACCGGTGAGGGCCAGGGCGAGCGGGCCGGGGCGCTCGGCCTTATAGCGGGTGAACCACTCGACCAGCAGGGGCACATTCTTGCCCGACTCAAGCCGGCCAGTGTAGAGCAGCAGCGGCCCGGCGATGCCCACGCGCGCGCGGAAGCGCTCGGCGTCGCCGGCGGGCATGTCGTCGGGGAAGCCGAAGCCGAGAGTGGCGGAGTAGGGGTTGGTCACCCCCAGGCCGTCCAACGCCAGGCTCCGCTCAACATCGGCGTTAAAGAGCAGCGCCGCGCTGCGCTCCAGCAACTCGCGGAATATGGCCATATACGCCGCCGGCTCATCGTGGAGACAGGGCACCACAATCGCCCGCTCGGGGGCCGCGCTCGCCGGCCAGTAGGTGGTGCCGAACAGGTAGGGCGCGTAGATCAGGCAGGCGTAGTCATCGGCGTGCGCGGCCACGTGGCGCTCCAGCTCGTCGCTGCGCAGGTTATTGGCCATAAAGCGCAGCTCTTCGTCGTAGCGCAGCCGCTCGCCCCGGTTCGCCCGCTGCATCAGGCCGTGGAAGACACCCACATCCACCGGGCTGGTGGCGAAGCGGCGCACGGTCACGCCGTTCAGCTCGGTGACGCCGGTGGGGATCTGGTCGCGCCACTCGGCCATATCCAGCGTGCCGGTGGTGAGGGCCTCGACGCAGAAGCCGCGGGCGGCCAGCTGCTCGGCCCAGCTGCGCAGCCCGCTCTCGGCCCCGCCGAGCACCTGCGGGCCGTAGCGCGGGGTCACGATGGCAATTGGCTTGGCCTGCAGCGCG
>JBAXES010000718.1:0-2447 GCA_037140315.1 Chloroflexales bacterium | reverse complement strand
CGCCCGGCCACCACGCCATGCCCGCCCTGGCCGGCGGCTACTGCTTCCTGAACAACGCCGCTATCGCCGCCAGCTACCTGCAGATCGACCGGCGGCCCTGGGGCACGGCCCCGGCCAGCGTGGCCGTCCTCGATATCGACTACCACCACGGCAACGGCACCCAGGCGATCTTCTACGAGCGCAGCGATGTCTTCTTCGCCTCCATCCACGCCGACCCCGACCGCGAGTACCCCTACTTCCTGGGCTTCGCCGATGAGCGCGGCGTCGGCCCCGGCGAGGGCTACAACCTGAACATCCCCCTGGGGGTCGGCGTTGATGACGCGCGCTACCTGGGCGCGCTTGAGCAGGCCCTGGAGGCGATCGCCGCCTACAGCCCGCGCTTTCTGGTTGTCTCCGCCGGCCTCGACACCTTCGCCGAGGACCCGCTCGGCGACTTTCAGCTCAGCGCGGCGGCCTACCCGGCCATCGGTGCGCGGATCGCGCAGCTTGGCCTGCCCACCCTCTTTGTGCAAGAGGGCGGCTACGCGGTGGATGTATTGGGGGACAACGTCGTGGGCCTGCTGCGCGGGTTCGAACCGTCGTAGAGACGTCCCGCCGGGGCGTCTCTACCGCAGCGCCCCCATATTCAGCGCGACATAGATCGCCAGCATGGCCAGGCCGTTCTGCATCATGTGGTAGAGCACCCCCGGCCAGACCGACCCGCTGCGCTCGCGCAGGAAGGCCAGGCAGAGGCCGACCACGAAGAGGCCGGGGATGAGCACGGGGATCAGATGGATCGCCGCGAAGATCGCGGCGTTGGCCACGATCGCCACGGCGGCGGGGGCGCGCCGGCGCAGCAGCGGGTAGAGCATCCCGCGGAACAACAGCTCCTCGACAAAGGGCACCAGCACGGCGATCAGCAGCAGGCCCGCCGCCAGCCCGCCCAGGCTCATCGACTTCCCCCCGCTGATCGCATCGACCTGCGGGTTCTCGAACGAGCCGGCCACCTTCGTCACCAGCGTGTTCACCGCGGCTACCCCGCTGAGTCCGACGATGAAGATCAGCGGCACCAGGGCGAAGTTGACCCAGCTTGTGCCGCGCATGCCCAGCGCGGCCCAGCCCGCCCGCCGCGCCCCAAACAGGTAGATCCCCAGCAGCAGGGCCAGGTAGAGTCCCACGCCGGCCAGATATGCCGTCGGCGAGAGCAGCCCGCCGCCGGGCTGTAGGCCAAGCAGCGAGGTCGCCAGGCGCACCAGCAGCACCACCGCCGCCCCGCCGGCCGCGAACACGAGCAGGGCCAGCCCCAGATCGCGCCAGCCGAAGCCCGGCCCCTCCGGCACGATCAGTTCGTTATCCATAGCGCAGCCATTTCTACAAATGATGACGCGGCGCGATTTCGCGCCGCGTCATTATTATACCCACGCGGGGGTAGGGGCGCGTTGCGACGCGCCCCTACCCCCGCGTGTTCAGCGCCACCGGGTTCGTCGCCTCAAACGCGGCGATGTCGGAGTCCTGCTGCATGATGAAGCCGAGCTGGTCCACGCCGTTCATCAGGCAGTGCTTGCTGAACCCGTCGATCGGGAAGCCCACCCGCTGGCCGCCGGGCAGCGTCACCGTCTGGCTGGCCAGGTCGATCGTCACCTGGGTCGCCGGCTCCTCCTCGCAGATGCTCACCAGCTGGTAGTAGCTCTCCTCGTCTACGATGATCGGCAGCAGGCCGATCTTCAGCGCGTTGCTCTTGAAGATGTCGGCGAAGGAGGGCGAGATCACCGCCTGGAAGCCGTAGGCCTGCAGCGCCCAGGGCGCGTGCTCGCGCGAGCTGCCCGAGCCGAAGTTCTTCCCGGCCACCAGTACCGTCGCCCCCGCCGACTCGGGCCGGTTCAGCACGAAGTCCGGGTTCGGCGATCCGTCGGCGTTGTAGCGCCAGGTCTCGAACAGGCCGGCGCCGAGGCCGTCCTTGTTCGTCACTTTTAAAAATCTGGCTGGTATGACCTGGTCTGTGTCGATGTTATCAATAGGGATGGCGACCGCTTTTCCCGAGAACGTATTGATCGGCTCCATAGATGCTCCTCATTCGCGGGGAGGGCCAGGGAGGGCACAGCCCTCCCTAAACCCTCCTCTCTTAGATCAGTGTGCGCGGATCGGTCACAACCCCCGTCACCGCCGCCGCCGCCGCCGTGAGCGGGCTGGCCAGCAGGCTGCGCGACCCCGGCCCCTGCCGGCCGACGAAGTTGCGGTTGCTCGTGCTGACCGCGTACTTGCCGGGCGGCACCACGTCGGAGTTCATCGCCAGGCAGGCCGAGCAGCCGGCCTCGCGCCACTCGGCGCCGGCGGCCTTGAAGATCTCGTCCAGGCCCTCGGCCTGGGCCTGCTGGCGCACCTGCTGGCTGCCGGGCACCACCATCACCCGCACGCCCTCGGCCACCCAGGGCCTGGACGAGATCTTCAAGGCCGCCGGCGCCGAGTGG
>JBAXES010000717.1:0-2465 GCA_037140315.1 Chloroflexales bacterium | reverse complement strand
GCTGGAGCAGCTTCGGCATGGCGTCGGGGTCTTTGCCGGCGGCGCGCGCGCCCTGGGCGAAGTTCTCCAGGATGCCCCTCAGCCTCTCCGGGCTGGCGCCGGGGGTGATCAGGCCATCGCAGACCTTCCCGGCCCAGCGCAGGGTCTGCGGGCCGGTGGCGGCCACGTAGATCGGCACCGGCCGCTCAGGCAGCGTCCACATGCGCACCTTGTTCATCTGGAAGTACGTGCCCCGGTGGCGCACGTCCTTGCCGCTGAAGAGCTTCTGGATGATCTCGACCGCCTCCTGGAGCATCTCGAAGCGCTCCAGCGGCTCGGGCCAGACCCCGCCGACCACGTTCTCATTCAGCGCCTCGCCGCTGCCCAGGCCGAGCCAGAAGCGGCCGGGGTACATCGCGCCGAGGGTGGCGGCGGCGTGGGCGATCACCGAGGGGTGGTAGCGGAAGCTCGGGCAGGTGACACCGGGGCCGAAGCTGTGGCCAGTGGTCGCGCCGAGCGCGCCCATCCAGGCGTAGGCGTTGGCGTTATGGCCCTGCTGCGGCACCCAGGGCTGGAAGTGGTCGGCGGCCATCACGCCGCGAAAGCCGTGCTCCTCAGCGAGTCGGCTGTGGGCGATCAGATCCGTGGGGTGAAACTGCTCAAGGGCGGCAGAGAGGCCGATGGTTGCCATATCGATGCTCCTTTTGATACTTCAGCTTTGATGCCTAGATGACAAGGTCTAGCGGAAGATCGGAAATATCCCTGAGCCGCTTGCCGTCAATCATGGTATTCAGCATTTCCTCAGCATCAGCGTAACCCAAGGCTTTGACGGTCGCCAGCAACTCCGGCAGAGCGAAATGGTACACGCAATCCACATCGCCCGTACCCAAGGCAATCGACGCAATGCGATTGGGAGTCGGCTCGCCGGTCACAACCGCAATGTATGGAAACTGCGTCTGGCTTCGGCAAAAAACGTAGGGGTGGGTGTCGTCATGTTGCCACCTTCGCCGGATAAAGCCGACGTACGCGAAGAGCTTGGTGAATGTGCGAGGCAACCGCCTTCGCCACGGGGGGAGGGAATGCGTTACCAACTTGACGATATGCAGCAGTCTTGCGCCCTGAAAACTGCCAGCTATCGGGGAACCCTTGCAAGCGGGCGACCATGCGGACGGTGAGACGCGGCATGCCTACAAAGTCTGGGCCGGGCGGTTCGTCCCATATGCCGATGCCGTCAACCCCCAGCGATGCCCAAGCCCTCCTTGCCCGCGTTGGCCCCAAGTCCGGGCCGCCGTGCTTCTTGGAGCCTCCAACAATCGTCGGGGCAATCTCGTTGGCTCGCTCACGCCAGGATGCCGCGCCTAGCCAGCCACGGGACACGATAAGGTCGTAGAGGGTTTCGCCGACAGTGGGCGGTGTGACGCTTCCGGTTGGCCACGAAAAATAGTCGTAGATGTCCTTCTTAATGGCGACAAACACCACACGCGGGCGGAGCTGTGGCACCCCAAAATCCGAAGCGTTGAACAGGTGCCACCCGGTCTGATAGCCCAGCTTGTGCAGCTCAGCGGCGATATATTGGCGATAATCCTCAAACACTGCATCGAGGATGCCGCGCACGTTCTCGATCATGATCGCACGCGGGCGGATCTCATCAGCGAGCCGGACGGCCTCAGGAAAAAGGTTCCGCTCGTCTCTGCTCCCAAGCTGCTTGCCGGCTTTTGAGAATGGCGGACAGGGTAGCCCCCCAGCTAGCAGCTCGACGCCTTTGTAGGGACGGCCATCGAACTCGGTGAGATCTCCCTCAACCACGTTCCAATCGGGGCGATTCAGCCGCAGCGTGGCACAGCAGGGGCCGTCAATTTCCACTGCGGCTTCATGAGTAAATCCAGCTTGCTCCAGGCCAAGCGCCTGGCCGCCACCACCCGCACATATCTCAACAGAAGGTAACGGAGTCATTGCTCGTACCCTTACATTTCCAGGCTCAAAGAGCACAAACGTACGATGGACATCGTACACGATACCGGCAATTATTGAAAGGCCACGTTTGCGCTACTGGTCACTTCTTATTCGGCGTAGGTTCGGCACAGGTAGTATAGCATCGGTAGCGCGCCAGGCTCTCGGGGTCATCGACATCAAGGGCGAGCGTGGGTGAGGCGTAGATCTGCAGGCGCAGGCCGAGGGATGCGGCGGCCTCGCGGTGCAGCCCGGCGCTCTGCGCGCCGAAGCTGAAGGGCATGGCGCTGGGCAGGCGCAGGCCCAGGGCGTTCGTGCCGTCGCCCTGGCCATCCGCGGCCAGCGCCAGGGCGGCCCCGCCGGCGAGGGCGTCGGCCAGGGCGGCCACATCCTCCCTGGCGATCAGCGGCACGTCGGCGGGGATCACCAGCATCGCGGCGATGCCGGCGGCCGTCAGAGCCGCCCTGGCCTGATCCAGCGCGCCGTTCAGGTCTCCGGCGCGGTCGAGCATCGTGCGCACGCCTGCGGACGCGGCC
>JBAXES010000716.1:0-2467 GCA_037140315.1 Chloroflexales bacterium | reverse complement strand
GATCTTCGCCCACAACGGGGTGCAGTGGGCCGCGACCACCACCCCCGCCGGGATGACGGCGATCTGCCCGCGGATCGGGGTGATCGAGCGATGAGCGACACCGACAAGCTGGAGATCGCGCTGCGCCGGCTCACCGACCAGCTCGGGGCCCGGTCGCAGACCCAGGCCACCGGGGCCGCCGCCGGCGTCGCGAGCGACGCGGCGTCCGCGGCGGGGGCGGAGACGGACGCCCACGCCGCGCTGCGCCAGTTCGTCCACGGGGTCGGCCCGCTCTTCGTGGCCAAGACCAAGAACCCCAGCCAGTACGTGGACTGGACGGAGATCCAGAACAGGCCGGCGCTCGGCACGGGCGGCATCGACCCAGCGACGCTGGAGCTGGCGGGCGCGCAGATCACCACCGGCACGGTGCGCATCAGCCGCCTGCCGGTGGCCGCCGCCGGTGCGGCCGCCGCGCAATGCGCGCGAACTGCTCACAGAGCTCGAGCGACTCTTCGAGGCGGGCGACCTCGACACACTCGATGAGGATGCCGTCGAACGCGTCATGAGCCGCATCGAGGCCCTGAGCCGTCGTTTTGCCGAGATCACCGGGGCGCTGAAGGATTTGAGGCGCTACGAGGCCAAGCTGGGTGACATCGGGCTTGACCGCACGCTGCACCTGCTGGGGGCCACCGAGCGCGAGTCGCTCGCCCTGGCGATCTACCTGCGCGACCAGCTCGACGAGGTGGGGGCAAACGATTACTCCGCCTCGATCATCCATGTGGCGCGTGTGCTGGAGCGCGAGCTCCAGCGCCGCATCCTGGCCGTGCCTGGCGTCAGCGGTGCCGACTTCCCGCACGGGAAGCCAACCCTCGGTGCCCTTGGGGGGATATACCGCAGAAACCCAGCCCTCTGGGGCACGATCAAGGCGCACCTGAGTCAGGTTTGGGTGAGCCGTGTGGACCCCGACGACTCCGCATTTGCCGTCAGTGTGGAGCAGCTGATCATGGAGGTCGAGCAGCTGGTGCGGGTACGCAACGAGGCCGCGCATACCACGCCAATCCCGCGCGACCGCTTCCGCACCATCCTGCGCACGCTGTGCGCTGGCGGCCCGCTGCGCGTCGGCGCGCTCAACGCGCTGCTCACGGCCTGGCCCCACTCCTCATAGCGCGCGACCCCGTAGCGTACCGGGCGCATTTGCGCCCGGCCGCGCCCCTACACTGGGCGGAGTGATGGCATTCGCCACGATGCGCGAGGATGGCATGGACACAGACCTTGAGGATCCGGCCGCGCGCCTGCGCCTGCTGGAGTGCTGGCTCCCGCTGGCCCATGCGGAGAGCGAGCGCTGCGGATGGGGCTACGCCGGCCCGGCGCTGGAGCAACTCATCCTGCGGGCCGCCCCCGCCCTGCGCCAGGCCCCGAGTCTGCTTGCCGCGCGGGCCATCCTCTGGTACTCCCGCGACCCGCGCGAGCGCGCGGAGCCGAGATGCGCCGCGACCACCACCGCAACGCCCGAGACGGACACCGCGAACTATCCCGCCAAGGAGGCCACCATGCGACGACGACGCCACACCCTCGGCCCAATCCTCACCATCCTGCTCGCCAGCTTGCTCGCCAGCATCCTCTCGGGATGCGCCAAAGTTCACATGGGGGTGACCGTCAACTCCGATGGCAGCTCGGGCACAATCGCGTTCGGCATTGGCCTCACCCCCCAGGGAAAGGCACTGTTGGAGTCCCAGGGCACGAGCGACCCGATCAGCACCCTCCTCTCAAGTGCGGCAGGCACGCCAGCTCAAGGGGTGAGCGTCCGGCGCTGGGCTGACGGCGACTATGACTGGGGGGAAGGCAGCAAAACCTTCACGAGCCTCGACGAGCTGACGCTGCTGATGCAGGGAACGAAGGGGCTCACACACTTCACCATCACCCGTCAGACCGGCCTGCTCAAAGAGCGGTTCACCCTAGACGCCGAGGCCGCACCGATGAACGCCGATATGCCTAACTCCGGCTCAACCACAGGTATCGACTCGAACGCATTCCTCCAGATGCGCTTCACGGCCAAGCTGCCGGGCACCATCATCGAAAATAGCGGAGCCATCGATGCGTCCGACCCGACC
Organism: Chloroflexales bacterium; assembly: GCA_037140315.1. Lineage (GTDB taxonomy): Bacteria > Chloroflexota > Chloroflexia > Chloroflexales > Chloroflexaceae > Oscillochloris. Next base: position 377 of record JBAXES010000716.1, on the reverse strand, counting down.
ACCTCCGTCTGGATGTTTCAGCCTACAAAACCCACCGTGATCCACATGGTCACGGAGCAGTGGAACTGGCGAACCATTATTGGCGTGTTGGTCGGCGGCGGGCTACTCCTTGCGTCGATCGGCGGCGGCCTGGCGCTCTGGCTGCGCCGGAAAGTGCCGGATCTCCCCAGCGACGCGATCAAGTCATCTCCCCACTGATGCGCCAGATGACCAACACGATACCGCTCGTCAGCACAAGCAAGAAGCGGCGGGGGTGGGTGACGGGGGCCTGCATGGACAACTGCTCCGTCTGCGTCATCGCAGGCCCGATCCATCCTCAAGCGATCGCTCCACATCCTGCTCGGACGGGGTCAGGTAGATCCCCGTAACCCGGAGGT
>JBAXES010000715.1:0-2468 GCA_037140315.1 Chloroflexales bacterium | reverse complement strand
GTCACCGACGCCACGATGACCCACGGCGAGGGCTGGCAGTTCATCCAGGTGGGCCGCTACCTGGAGCGCGCCGGGGCCACCGCCGCGCTGATCGACCAGCACTTCCGGCCCTTCCTGGAGGCCCCCAGCGACGCGCCCGTGGCCCTCGACTATATCGACTGGGTCGGCCTGCTGAAGTGCTGCACGGCGTTCGAGGCCTACTGCAAGGTCTACACCGCCGACATCCAGCCCGAGTGTGTGGCCGAGTTCCTGCTGCTCAACGGCGACGGCCCGCGCTCGGTGCGCTTCGCCGCCGACCGCATCCAGCGCGCCATGCAGGCGATCTCCCACGCCACCGGCACGCGCAGCGCCGGCCGCGCCGAGCGCCTGGCCGGGCGCCTGCGCGCCGCCCTCGACTACGGCCAGGTCGATGAGATCATCGCCGAGAATATGCACGCGTACCTGGAGAGCATCCAGCGCCAGTGCGGCGCCATCCACGGCGCTATTTACCAGGCCTACGTCTCCTACCCGGTGGACACCGCGCTCACGTCGTGAATACTGGGGGGGGCTTGGGGGGGGCCGGCCCTCCCCAAGCCCCTCCGCTTCCCGAATGTACTACTCGATTCTCCACAAGACCCGCTTCCGCTACAGCGCGCCGATCAGCGAGAGCTTCACCGAGGCGCGCATGCGGCCCCTTAGCGAGGGCATGCAGCGCTGCCTGAAGTTTAAGCTCTCCACCAGCCCCGCCGCCACGGTGAGCAGCTACCAGGACTGCTACGGCAACACGGTGCACCACTTTGACCTGCCCGGCCAGCACCGCCAGCTCACTGTCACCGCCGAGGCGATCGTGGTCTTCACCGACCCGCCCAGGCTGCCGCGTAGCCTCGGGCAGGAGGCCTGGAACCTGCTCGACGATATGGCCGCCGAGGAGGAGCTGTGGGACTTCCTGGCCCCCAGCCAGTTCGCCCGCCCCTCGCCGCTGCTCAGCGCCCTGGCTAGCCAGCTTGACCTGCGCCGCCGCGGCGACCCGCTCTCGCTCCTGCACGAGATCACCGGGCGCATGTACCGCACTTTTGCCTACGCCCCGCAGACCACCACGGTGGACTCGCCGATCGACGAGGCTCTGGCCAAGCGCAAGGGCGTCTGCCAGGACTTCGCCCACATTATGATCGCCCTCGTGCGGCCCCTGGGGATCCCCTGCCGCTACGTGAGCGGCTACCTCTACCACCGCGCCGAGGATCACGACCGCTCCGAGCGCGATGCCTCGCACGCCTGGGTCGAGGCGCTGCTGCCCGGCATCGGCTGGGTCGGCTTCGACCCGACCAACAACCTGATCGCCCGCGACCGCCACATCCGCGCCGCCATCGGCCGCGATTACGCCGACGTGCCGCCCACCAAGGGCGTGTTCCGCGGGCGCGCCGAGAGCACCCTGGAGGTCGGCGTGAAGGTGATGCCCACCGAGGCGTTCATCCCCGACACCGACCTGCTCCCGGCTGTGGCGGCGGCGGCCGCCGCCGAGGCCGATGCTGACCTTGAGGCGGCCCAGCAGGCGCAGCAGCAGTAGGGCGCGGGGCGCGCTGCACCCCCCCAAGGGCCCCGCCTCCGGCGACATCACTTCAGCCTGAAGTCATCCACTACCTCGCCGGTCTGGGCGATAAACTGCGCGTGCAGCGTTGTCGCGCTGGCCTCCACCAGCATCGCGCCGTGGAGCTGGTTATAGAAGATCTGGCTGCCCTCAGCCCGGCTGCCGCCGGGCGCGTAGCGCGGGGCGCCGCCGAGCCCGTTCACCACGTAGGTGATCCCCTCGCGGGCGATCCGCTCGTAGCTGTGGTCGTGGCCAGAGAGCACCAGCTGCGCGCCCCATGCCGCGAAGGGCCACTGCATCCAGCCCGACGAGCCGTGCAGGCCCGACGAGAACGGCGGGTGGTGGAACACCACCACCTTCCACCGCGCCACCGACCCGGCCATGCTGGCCTGGAGCCAGCGCCCCTGCGCCGATTCGGGGGCGGTGCCGTCGGGCTCGTCGGGCATGCTGTCGAGCATAAAGAAGCTCAGCGGGCCGCGGTCTAGCTGATAGTAGCGACCGTTCCCCGGCAGGCCGAAGTAGCTCAGGTAGGGCTCTGGGTAGCCCACCTCCCAGTCGTGGTTGCCGAGCACCGGGAAGAAGCGGTTCGCGGCGTCGCCCGGCCCGTAGGCCCCCCGGTAGGGCGCGATAAAGGCGTGGTAGTACTGGCCAATGTTCGCGTCGATCGTGTCGGCGCCGCCGTGCGAGTAGTTGTTGTCGCCCGTGGTGATCACGAAATCGGGCGACCAGCCGGTCACCAGGGCGGCCACCGCAGCCTCGGCGTCGCCCGCCATGCCGTAGTCGCCGATCACCGCAAACCGCGCGCCCGCTGGCGTGGTGGTTACGACAGGCATAAATGTGTCCAACAGCGCGGGCGACGCTGCGGGCGCAGGCGACGCCGTGGGCTGTAGGGGCGCGGGCGGGC
>JBAXES010000714.1:0-2468 GCA_037140315.1 Chloroflexales bacterium | reverse complement strand
TCGCGCTCTTTCTGCTTTCCGATTTCAGCTTTCCGCTTTCCCTGGCCCCCGCGTGCTGCCGCAGCGCGATGGGCTACGCCGCCGGCAGGGTGGTACAGGTGTGTCTTGACGGAGCATGCTCATCCAGCGCATCACAACGCCCTCGACAGCGAACACGGTGCGTAATAGATTACGCGCACCTGGGGGGCAATCCCGAGTTGGGCGGCAATTCGATGGGTTCAAACATATTTATAAAAAAGGAGGCTTCCATGGCACAGATGCTGATCCAAGCCGCAGCTGGTTCATGCGATAGAAAAATCCACAATGAACGTACTCTGGAATACATAGAAACACGGCATGGCTCTCAGCCTTACCCGCATCCTCAATGGGTTTATCGTCGGCACGAGTGCGGAAGGTGGTGCATGCTCTGTACTACTCATCGCTTCTCATAGGCAAACAAGGTGATATCGGGATAGGTCGTCTCGCCGACCTTCACATACCCGAGCTTCTCGTAGAAGTGCTGGTTCCGCACGGCCCAGCTCGGTGTGTCAAGCGTGTAGCGCCGAGCCGGGTGAGCCTGCTCGAGAAACTGCATCGCCAGGGTGCCCAACCCCCGGTTGTGATACCTGGGCTCGATCGCGATCACATCCAGGTGCGTGTGCCCCTCGTCATGATCAACGATCACCATCACGCCCATGGGGTGGCCTGCATAGACCAGCTTGTAACACGCGTGCTGCGCGATGTTTTTGCGCATCTGCTCGACCGAGTCGTAACCGGGCGGCCCACCAGGCTCGACCGCTGGGTAGAGCACGGAGTCGTGCTGGAAGGCCGCGATCTGGATCTGAACCAGGGCATCCGCGTCGGCATTGTTGGCTGGCTCAAAGCGCATCTGCACAGAACCTCCCGATCTCGTACTGCGCGATTATCAGGCACTCACCCGCTTCTGGCAATCATGGCTGGTCCCCCGCAGCGGGCGGCGGTCCGAGAATCTCCACCCCGTATGCCGCGGCGGTGCGGATGAGGTGCTCGATGTCCGGCGGGCCCTCGGGGGGCGGCGGCAGAGTCATGGCCTCGGCCGGCACGCTCAGCGCGCGGAAGAAGCCCTCGAACCCGGCCGGCGAGCAGAGATTGAGCATGCGCACGTGCTCGGACTCGAGGGTGAAGCGGTGCGGGACCCCGCGCGGCATCTGGACGTAGCTGCCCGCCGTCGCGTGGATCACGTCATCCCCGACGTAGAAGGTCACCTCGCCTTCGATCACGTAGAAGCTTTCCTCCTCGCGGGTCTGCATGTGCAGCGGCGGGTCGGCGCTCACGCCTTTGCGACCGACTTCCTCCACCAGGGAGAAGCGCCCACCGGTTTCCTCGCCGCTGGCCAGCACCGTGAGCAGGTAGCCGGAATACCAGAGCGAGCGATCAAGGCGCGTGCGATCCACGGTCACGAGGTCGAGTGTTTGCAGCATGAGGCTGCTCCTTTGTGTGCGATTATGCGCTGACACGGCCGAGGAGACGATCCGCTGCCGACATGGCAGAAGATCCGGGCGAGGAGGTGGTGTGGTAAAATAGTAAGGACAACTTACTACATGAGGATGGTCCATGTCAAGCAGCAAACCTGACAGTCAGGGTGCCAACGCCGAGCCACGACCGATCCTGCGCCCGATGCTCGGTGCGCTTCTGCGCATGCCCGTCGCGCAGATCAACCTGCATATTAACCAGGCGCTGCATGACGCCGGGTTCGCCGACATTCGGCCGGCGCACCAGAGCGTGTTCCAGCACCTCCCGCCCGAGGGAGCACGGAGCACGACCCTGGCGGAGGCGGCGCAGATCACCAAGCAGTCGATGGGTGCGCTGGTGGCCGATCTTGTTGCGTGGGGCTACCTGGAGCGCTGCGCCGACCCTGGTGATAAGCGCGCCCACATCGTGCGGCGGACGGCCCGCGGCTGGGAGGTGGAACGGGTTGCCCGCACCAGTCTGGCCCAGCTTCAGGCCGCGTGAGCTGAGGCGATCGGCCAGGAAGCCTTTGCCCAGCTGTACCAGACCCTGGAGCAGCTGAGCGGGCTTTTCCGTAGCGGATAGCGGCCAGGGCGATGGATGCGTGAAGCATCGCGCCTCAACCTGTTGGAGCGGTTCCTCCCGGCGCAGCGGCATCTCCCTTGACGCGAACGCGCTGCTGCCCGGGTACGAGCGCCCGCAGGGCCAGCAGGGTGAAGCTGCCGAGCCCTGCCACCGTACGCAGCGTGTGGGCCCTGTTCCACTGCTCACGGACGACCTGCCAGTCAGCAGGTGGTGCCTGAGCCGACCATGTCATGATCTGGTCGTTGCGTGGGAACAGCGCGAACCGCGTCAGCAACCCCATCGCGAGCAGCAGCACTGCCCCGCCAATCGTGAGCCATAGCTGAGGGCGTCGCCGCTCCAGATATGCCTGGAGCAGCACAAGCCCCGTCGTGCCCACGCCGAGCGGCACGAGCGTCGCGGTCAGCACCGGGATCTCC
>JBAXES010000713.1:0-2473 GCA_037140315.1 Chloroflexales bacterium | reverse complement strand
CCAGCTATCCTCGACGTGGTGGATCTGGGTCGGGGTCGGCTACGCGGCAGCCTACGCCATCGGCGGCAGTCTGCTGCGCCAGAGCTCGTATCGCGACTGGACGTGGCCGGCACTCGGCTGGGCCACCTTCGCTGGGCTGAGCGCCCTGTCCTTCAGTGCTCTATCCGTCGTCTTTGAGGGCAGCGCCAACCCGGCAGAGAGCCTGGCGATCCTGGCCCTCTCCGGCACCCTGGCCCTGATGACCTGGATCTGGCGGCGGGGCTGGCCGGGCTATCCGGCGGCGGCCCTGCTGGCCCTGGGCGCGCTGCTGGCCGCAGATCGGGGCTTCTACACCGGCTGGGTCCCGGTGGCGGGAGATGCCGCCCTCGTCGCCTGCGCCCTGGCGGCCGCCCTCGGCCTGCTCGGCCAGGGCCTGCGGTCGCGCGCGCTCCGCACGTACGCGCTGCCTTACGAGCATGTCGGCATGGCCCTGCTCAGCGCCGCGCCCCTGCTTGCCGGCGGCTCCTCTGCGCACCTCTGCCTGACCTGGCTATCGATGGCGCTGCTCTACGCCCTGGCCGCCTGGCGCTACCGGCTGCCCTGGGCGCTGGCCGCCGCCTGGCTCGCGCTGGACATGGGGCTGCTGCGCGGCGCGGCATGGCTCAGCCCTGGCGGCCCGGTCGCGGGCGCGAGCCTGATCCTGCTGGCCGCCGTGTCGATCCAGGCCCTGCTCGCCCTCTGGGCGCACCGCTCGATCACCGGGCTGCTGCTCGGCCTGCAGCGCATCCCTGCCGCGCCGAGCTATATGGCGGCGGCCATCGGCGGGGCGGGCACCCTGCTGATCGCCGCCGGCGGCGCTGGCTACCTGGCGGGCGCGGCCCTTGGGCTGGCGCTGCTGCTCGGCGTCGTGGCTACCGGCGAGGAAGATACGCTGGCCCCGTGGGGCAGCCTGGCCCTGCTGGCGCTCGGCCTGGGTAGCCTGCACCACGCCCTGGGAATGGTGCGCCTGGACAGCCTAACATGGGGACTGGATGAGTCGCTGGCCCTCTACGGGTTTGGCTGGGCCTGCGCCGGTCGCCCGTCGCCGCGCTGGCAGATCTGGCGCGGGCCGCTGCGGGCGCTGCCTGCCATCGCTGGCCTGACCGTGGGCTTCGCCCTGGCCTTCCTGGCCACACGCGAGGGTAGCTTCGGCTATCTGGCGATCGGGCTGGGCGGCGTCGGTCTGCTCATGGCTATGGTCGCACACTGCGAGCATCAGCCGTGGCTCTACACGCCCGCCCTGGCCAGCGTGGATCTGGCCGCCCTAGCCCTGGCCCGCTGGAGCTTCCCGGCAGTGACCGGCCCGCAGCTTGTCCCGGTCATACTGGGTGCAGCCGCCGTACAGACCGTCGGCGCGATCTGGCTGCGGCGGTCGGCGGTCGGCGGTCGGCCGCCGCAGGCGGGGCCCCCGATCTACGCGGCCGCAGTCATCAGCGGGGCCATCGCTCTCGGGCTGGCCATCGGCGACCGGCCGGCCACGGTGGTTGCCGGGCTGGCCCTGGCCACTGCGTCCGGAGCGGCGGCATGGTTCGAGCGCCGCGAGGCGATCGCCTGGCTGGCCGTGGGCATGGCGGCCCTGGCCGCGTTTATGCTTCCGGCTGTCCTTGGTGCCTCCTCAACCTGGGGCGAGCCCTGGGTGATCATCGAGCTGCTGGGCGTGGCTATCATCGGCTGGGGGCTGGAGCGGTGGAATGGCGGGCACTGGCGGCGCCCGAGCAGCCTTGGGGCACTCGGGCTAGCGCTCCTGGCGCTCTTCAACGTCGCCGTCGCCGCAGCGATCACCGGCGGCGTACCGCCCCTGACCTTCGCCCTGGCCAGCACGGGGCTGCTGCTGGCCACCCTGGCCGTGCGGCTGCGCTCGATCGGCTACGGCTATGCCGCCGGCGCGGCCCTGGTGGCTGCCGGCATGTGTCAGCTGGCCGACTGGGGCGTGCGCGATCTCCAGGGCTACGTGCTGCCGGCCGGGATCTACCTGCTGGCCCTGGCCGACGGCCTGCGCCGCTTCCAGGGGCGGCACAAGGTCTCTCAGGTGATCGAGGCCGGGGCGGCGATGCTGCTGCTCGGCGTCACCTTCGGCCAGGCCCTGCGCGCCGGCGGGGCGCTCTACGAGCTGCTGATCTGCTGCGAGGCCCTGGCGACCGTGGCCTACGGCGCGCTGATGCGGCTGCGCGTGCCCTTCGTGGCCGGGGTGAGCTTCTTCGTGGCCGGGGTGCTCTGGGCGGTCGTGGACAACGTGCAGATCACGAACCAGTGGGTGCTCTTCGGTGCCGTCGGCCTGCTGATGATCGCCGCCTACGTGCTGCTGGAGCGCCACCAGGAGCGCCTGCTGCGCGCCGGTCGGGCCTGGGCCTCCGAGCTGCGCGGCTGGGGCTAGGGCTGCGCCCTAAAGCCCTGCATATCTGTGCCCAGCAGGCACATGCTGCACTGGTTCTGCTGCGGCGCGGCGTAGCCGCGC
>JBAXES010000712.1:0-2484 GCA_037140315.1 Chloroflexales bacterium | reverse complement strand
CGAGCCCGCCGCCGAGGCACGCGCCGTGGATGGCGGCGACGACCGGCTTCGGCGCAGCGGCGACATCGCCGGCAGACACCGGCAGAGCCGGCACCGTGCTCGTGTGGCCAAAACCAGTGGGCGCAGACCCCGGGCTAACCGGGGCCATACCGGCCTGCACCTGCCAGTAGTCAGAGATGAACACCGGCTCGACGGTGGTGATCGCCGGGCGCGAGGTCGAGACAACCACGCTGATATCGTCGATCGGCAGCGGGTGCTCAGGCTCGTGGAGGCGCTGCCGGAACGAGTGGGTGTCCGCATCTGAGCGCGGGACGTAGGCCCCCTGGCGCGAGGTGATATAGAGCACGCCGCTCTCGGTCTCCTGGCGCTGGAAGAGGTTGTCGTTTGCCCTCAGCGCCGCGTCGATCTGGCCGGCGATCTCATCGTGGCCGCGCTGATACTTGCTGGCGAGGAAGTCAGCGAGGTTGGCGAGAGACTGCTTGATCGGTGCGTCGAGGGCGAAGAACGACCCCTGTGTTGTCATCAGGCGATAGACTTCTCCAGCCAGATCCTGCTCGCTCGCGCTACCCTGAAACGAGGCGACTGTCATTCACTGTCCTCCGTCACCGACTTGCTGATGATCAGAAGGTACTGCTGCAGCACGTCTTTGATGTCTTTCGGCTCGCCACTTGAGCGGAGCCACTGAAGAAGCTTATCGAGGGATGTCTCGCCGAAGGTGATCATTTTCGCGTCCATAGCACCCCGCTTAAAACAGCACTAAGCAGAGAGACTCTTCGTCTCCCCGCTTACCTGATAGGAACTGCGCGCACACTAGCCCAATTATAGCATTGCGCTGCGGTCTGCGCAAACTGCGGCACGCACACGCCGCGCTGGCCCTGCGGCGGCGTGGCGTAGCCGCGCCGCCGCAGGGCCAGTTCTTTTATGGGAGAGCGTCGCTCTCTCACACCCTCACCAGCGGCACCGCCGAGGCGGCCTAGTCGGTGAGGCTATCGAGGGCGAGGGCCACCGCGCCCATGGTGACGCTGTCTTGGCCGAGAATAGAGGCGACCACAGGCACCGGGCGGGCAAACTGCGGGGCGATGAAGTCATTCATCTTATCGCTGATCGCCTTCACGAAGCGATCTCCGCCGATGCGGACAACGATGCCGCCGAGCACGATCATCTCCGGGTCAAGCAGGGCGACAGTCTGGGCGCAGCGCGTAGCAATAAGGTCGATCGTCTCCTGCACCACGCGCTGCCCGGCCGGGTGGTCGCCGAAGATATCATCGAGGTTGTTGGTCTCCAGGCCCTGGACGTGGGCGCGGCGAAGCAGGCCGCTGATTGAGACCAGCTCCTCAAGGGTCTCCGGGCGACCGGTGCCGTCCCAGCCCTTACCCACCACCGCGTGGCCGATCTCGCCGGCGGTAGATGTGGCGCCGTGGTAGAGCCGCCCGTTCAGCACTGCGCCGCCGCCCACGCCGCTGCTCAGATGCATGTAGAAGACGTGCTGGCGATCTTTGGCGACGCCAAACGTAGCCTCGCCGAGGGCGATCAGGTTGGCGTCATTATCGATCATGGTGACGGCGTCGAATGCCTGCTCGAAGCGCTCCTGGAGCGGGTAGTTCTCCCAGCCCTCCATGCGGGGCGACAGGCGCACCACGCCATGGTGGAGATCAAGGGGGCCGCTGAAGCCGACGCCGACGCGTACCAGATGGTCGGTCGCCACGCCGGAGTCCTTCAGCAGCTTGCGAGACATGCCGATCACCTGCTCGACGATTTGGTCGGGCGCGGCTCCCTCAACCTTCGCGTCTACGCTGGTAAAGCTGTTGCTGCTCAGGTCAACCAGCGCCGCGCGCAGCCCGTAACTTCCTAGGTCGATTCCCAGGACATAGCCCTGATGGCTTAGCAGCCCCCCACGTTTGTGGGTGAGACGCTCCCGGATCAGCGTTTGCAGATCAGTCATGCGGGACTCCTTTCAGGTGCTTGGGGCTGCGGCCTGCTCCATTGGTTTCGTGAGTGGCCTTGCCTGCGGTGCGGAAGAAGCGAGGGCTTTCACCGCATGTGCGTGATCCGCGTGCAGATGGGCTCAATGGAACCTCCGTGTCAGGGGATTATAGCATAGGTTCTTCTGACGCCTCGGTCGTTCGTAGTGTACGATCAACAACCGCCAGTACGCAGCCTATAACGATAACGCTCACACCGCCGGCGGTGAAAGGCCACGCCGGGGCTGGTGCGCCGCCGTCAGCCCCCATCAGGGTCGGCGCGGTCGCTGCTGGCGGCGGGGTCTGGGTGATGGTGATGGTGGGCATCTCGTAGCGATAGGGGCCACCTAGCTGGCCACGATAGGCCACGGCGGGTGTAGCGACGCCGACCAGCAGGGCCTCCGGTCGGATGATCGCTGGCACGGAGGCGGCGCTCGGATGTGAGGTGCCGCCCGTCTCGGCATGGCTGCTTGTGTATGCTGACCCTTGAGTGGCAATCGCCACAGAAGCTACCGACGTGCGG
>JBAXES010000711.1:0-2496 GCA_037140315.1 Chloroflexales bacterium | reverse complement strand
CCAGGCAGCCTCTTCGATTCAGCCCGCAGGCGCGCTACTTCGCGGGGGATGCGACGGCGATCAGGCGCGGGCTGCCAGTGACGTACTCGTCAAGGTCGTAGGATCCGTAGACGGCGCGCAGGGTGAACCCGGCCCTGGTCAGCAGATGCTCGATCTCATAGCGGTAGTACCAGCGCATGGTGAAGCGCATCGTGTGCCTAGTGACGCGACCATCGGCATCGCTCTCGTCGTAGAGGTAGGTGACGTTGGACCTCTGCTCTGCGGCATCGCTGTCGATAGCGATAAACTTCTGCACGTAGCGACCGTTGAGGTTGTAGGAGCGATCAAGGACGATGCGGTTATCCTCGCGGGCGATCTCGATCGGGTCGGGGTTGAACAGATCGAGCACCAGGGTGCCCCGGCGGCTCAGGGCGCGGCGGGCCGTGTCCAGGGTCGCCAGCTGGTCGCGCACTGTCTCGACGTGCATAAACGAGTTGATGGCAATGAAGGCGAAGCCGAAGCTCTTCTCGGGCAGGGCCACACTGCGCACGTCGCCCTCGATCAGCGTGGCCGACAGCCCTGACTCGGCGAGGTGCTCGCGGGCGATATCGAGCATGGCCGGCGAGATGTCCACGCCGGTGATCTGGTGGCCGGCCTCGGCCAGGGGCAGCAGCACGCGGCCAGTGCCACACATCAGCTCTAGGATCGGCCCGCCCGAGCGCCGGGCCAGCTCGCGGTAGAACGGCACATCCTCGGTGTAGTCGCGAAAGTCGGCGTCGTAGTAGCGGGCAAAAGGGTCGTAGGTGTTCATGCTGAATGTTGAATGCTGAATGTTGAATGCTGAGTGTTGAATGCTGAGTGTTGAGTGCTGAGTGTTGAGTGCCCGGCATTCAGCATTCAACATTCAGCACTCAACATTATCAGATCCCGCCGGATAGCGCCAGGATAGCCAGGAAGACGCCGCCAAAGAGGATGAGCCCGATAGCGCCGATGGCGAGGATGCGCGGGTTGATCACCGGCTCGAAGCGCGGGCTGCCAGGGAACTGGGTCGGCTGCTGGCCGACGCCGCCCATTATGGGTGGCGGGGAGGGGCGCGGGGGCGCGCTCGCCTGCGGCGACGCCGATGTCGGCAGCGTCGTCTCGCTGCCGGTGTTGCCGCCCCCAGCGCTGCGCAGCACCGAGCTGATGACCGAGACGGCCACCGCGAGCACAATCAGCGCGACCATGCCGATAGCCAGGAGGTTCGAGCTAACCGGCTGGCCGGTGATCTGAAAGATCAGGCCGGTGATGAAATTCGCCACGGGCGAGCCAAATGCGATCACCAGGAAGATCACCAGGCCGATCCAGTTGTTGCCGCCGCCGCGCTTGCGCTTAGGTTCCATGGAGAATCCTCCTCATTACCCAGGATACGCCCTGACAACTAGGCGGTGGGAGTAGACCCCGATCGGCACGCAGGTGATCAGGGTCAGCACCTCATCGCTGGTGGGGGCCATCACCCACGTCTCGGCGGGCAGCAGGGTGAGCACATCGCGGACGATATAGCGGCGCTCGCCGCCGTCGACCGCCACGTAGATCTGGTCGCCGGCCGCCACCTTCGGCAGCTTGTTGAAGATCTCTCCGCGGTAGCCGACGTGGCCGGCGAGCACAATGTTGCCGGGGGTGCCGGGGTAGCCCGAGATCGGCCAGTAGTGGACCGCCGTGTGGCGCGGCACGTCCCACTGGCCGAGGGAGAACCCGGCGCTGACGATATCGGTGTCCACGCCGATACGCGGGATGCGCACGTGGGAGGGCCGGATGGACTCCCAGGCCCGCGCGGCGCTATCGACGGGGGCGACGGCCCAGCCTGGGGCGGGGTGGGCGGCGAGGTACTGGCGACCGAGGTGGCCGAGCAGCACCTGATAGCGCGCTGCGTTCTCGGGGTGGTACTCGAAGCGGGAGCGCTCGAAGTACTGCACCGTGAAGCTGAGCCCGCCCTGGTCGCTCAACTCCGCGAAGGGCTCGGAGATCGGGTAGCCGAAGGTGGCCAGGCCGCCGTTGGCTTCCCAGAAGCTGCGGAAGGCCCCGCCCAGGGTGTGGCCCGTCTCCACAAAGAGCCTGGCCTGGGCGGGGGCCGCCGTCACCGGCGCGAAGGCCGGGTCGTCGGCGCGGCCCTCGGCGGCCCAGCGCCCCAGGTGGCCGGCCAGGGCCATGCCCAGCTCGCCGTGCCACTCTAGGCGGGCGCGCTCAAAGTACTGCACCGGACGGCCACCCTCCACAAACACCTCGGTGAGCGGCAGGCCGATGATCGGCAGGCCGCCCTGGCGGTCATAGAACTCGCGGAACCCGTAGGCCAGGGTGTGGCCCGTCTCGCGGGAGAGCTGCGGCGTGCCGGCGGATGTGTTGGCCAAGGCCGGGGCCGCCGAGGCCATAGCCGCAATGATCAGGGTGAGAAGGAGGGGTAACCGGCGCACGGCGAACTCCGGGTGTTGCGTGTTGCGTGTTGCGTGTTGCGTGTTGCGTGTTGCGTGTTGCGTGTTG
>JBAXES010000710.1:0-2496 GCA_037140315.1 Chloroflexales bacterium | reverse complement strand
GTGGGATCGCGAGTGTGAGGGCGAGCGCCCGCGCGGGCGCGCCGGCGCTCGCCCTCACACTCGCGATCCCACTCAGCCCGCTCACGCTCGCGGCGGGCCTGCTCATCGCGGGCCTGCTGGCCGAGGCGAGCCAGATCATGGGCAGCCCGGCGCAGATCATCCGCCAGAGCCACATCCTCTCCGTCGGCCCGGCGCAGGCGATCGTCGAAGCTCTGGCGGTGCTCCCCGCGCCACTCGCCCAGCATCGTCAGCGCGGCCCTGGCCCGCTCGCCGGCCAGGTGATCCACCTCGCTCGCGGCGCGCCCGAGGGCCGAGATCGCGGCGTCTGACGCGCCGTGATCCCAGCGCACATCCTGCCAGTTCGGGTTCCAGCTTGGCATGGGGACCTCCTCTCATGCGGCGGGCGGCGTCTGCGGTGGGCCCACGAGCCCCACCCCATCGAGCCACATATCCAGGCGCACATCGCCCGTGTCCGGGCTGCGGGACAGCTCCCAGTAGCGCGGGTCGACATGGAAGGGGAGATCCTGGAGCTCTACGGGGAGATCGGCGTACTTCTCCGGACTCCAGTAGCTCGTGTGCGCTTCCGTGGCGCTGCTCAGCTCGCCATTGTCGATCAGGTGGACGTTGGGCAGCGGGCGATCCACATCTGCCATGTGCCCGGCGCCCACATTGAGCGCCAGCTTGTCCTCCCTATCGACGTAGACTCGCACCTCAGTCCCGGCGAGGATCGTGCGCGACAGGTCGCTCGGACGGCCAGGCGGGATGCCATTATGCGCCGGGTCGAGCGGGCGCACGGCCCCGTACAGGACGACACTGCGCAGGGTGTAGCCGCCCGAGGCCAGCGCGGCCTGCACCTCCGGGTCATTCAGGAGCAGCATGGTCATGCCGCCGCCCATGCTGTGCCCGCTCATGTTGAGGGTGCTGCCAGGCGGGATCCGCCCCAGATACGTCAGGAAGCGCGCTCTGATCAGGCGGTAGTATGGGTTGGCCATCGGGTCAGGTTCGGTGGCCGTCTGGATCACCGCAGCGAGGCCGTTGGGCGACGCCGACATATTCAGCAGATCGAGCCCGCAGATCGCGAACAGGTACTCGTCCCGACCAATGCGGAAGAGCGAGATCTGCTCGCCCTGGTATGAGCTGATGGCGCTGTGCTCGTCGTCCTTCGTCATCATCGACCATGCGGGCAGGGTCAGCTCGCCCGTCGCCGGGTCGGCCTTCGCGCCACGGAAGAGCTGCTGTGGCGTGAGCTTCGCCTCGTCGAGCTTCGCCGGGCGCGGCTTCACGCAGGCGCCCAGGTCGGCGCAGGTGCGGCGGTTCAGGCCCTCGATCTCGCCCGCCAGAGCGAGCAGCAGATCCGGCGCAACCCTATGGAAGGCCAGGTTCCAGAAGCCCTGCTCTAGGAGCTTGAGCATATCGTCGGGCGAGTCCACCGACTCGGCGGGCCAGCGCGGGCCGTCCTCCAGCATGATCAGGCCGCCGATGGCGAGCAGGCTCGCTGTCAGCTGCGCTTTTACAAAGTCTGCGCCCGCCCCCGCCCCCCAGAGGTGGTCGCCGCTGAGCGCTGCGGTGGTGTTGATGAACCGGAGGCACCCGAGCAGGCGCCGGGCGGCCGTGTTCCATGCGGCAGAGTCGATGATCTCGACCGATATGTCGACTGCCAGGTGCCTAAGGCTGAGCGGCGCGGGAGCGGGGCCCGGGGGCGGCGGGGCGGATGCGCTATCGGCGGCGACAAATGCCTCGGCGACGCCGCGCAGCCACCCGGCGATCTCGGCGTCGCGCCGGCCGAGGGGCTGCACCCGATCGCCGAGGGCGGCGATGCCGCCGAGTGGGTACTCATGACAGGTGGCCGTCAGGCGGCTGAGGGCGGCGGCGAGATGGCGGCCCTCGGCGGCGATCTGGTCGCCCTGCGAGGCCAGCATGGCGGCGTAGCGCCTGAGGGCGTCTGGCTGAGATGAGCTGGTTGGCTGTGGCATAGGGGCGCCTGTGAAGCGGCGGGCTGGGGAGGGCGACGCCCTCCCCGGCCCCGCCGCCCCTAGCTATTACCGCCGGCCTGCATAATATTCTGGTTGATCTGGGACACCTGCTGGCGCAACTCCTCGAGGGCGCGCTGGATCTGGAGCAGCTTGCCGTGCGTATCGCTCCAGTAGCTGCGAAACTGGCTGGCCAGCTGGCCATCCCAGTTGTTAGGCTCGGAGAGGATCTGCCCCTGGCCGTGGAGCTCGTTGATCTGTTCGAGGAGCGGGCCGTTGACAATTGACTGGAAGCGGGTGATCGCCTGGCGGGCGGTGCCTGTGGAGAGGACGCGGTCGTTCATGGGGGCCTCCTTATGACGGTGCGAGAATGTGCTTCTCGCGATCTATACCGTCGCAGGGGGCCGGAAGGGTGCGCCTATAAAGAGTCAAAGAAAGAGGGCCACACATTATCTGTGTGGCCCTCTCAGCTGGAGCGGGAGACGAGACTCGAACTCGCGACAGCCTGCTTGGGAAGCAGGTACTC
>JBAXES010000709.1:0-2497 GCA_037140315.1 Chloroflexales bacterium | reverse complement strand
GTCTACCTGATGGCCCGCACCGCGACCATCTTCCAGTCCTCGCCGGCCGCCCAGTCCTGGGTGCTCTGGGTGGGCGCGCTGACGGCGATCATCGCTGCGACGGCCGCCGTGGCCCAGTGGGACATCAAGCGCGTGCTGGCCTACTCGACGATCTCGCAGCTGGGCTTTATGGTGGTGGCCTGCGGCTCCGGGGCCTACGTGGCGGCGATCTTCCACCTGCTCACCCACGGCGTGTTCAAGGCCCTGCTCTTTCTTGGGGCTGGCGCGGTCATCCACGGCACGAACGACACGCAGGATATGCGGCGCATGGGCGGGCTGCGCGCGAAGATGCCGATCACATTCTGGACCTACATCATCGGCGCGGGGGCCCTGGCCGGGGTCGTGCCGCTGGCCGGCTTCTGGAGCAAGGACGAGATCCTGGGCGCGGCCGCGGGCAGCGGCAACGTGGCGGCCCTCATCCTGCTGGGCCTGTCGTCGCTGCTCACCGCCTTCTACATGGGCCGCCAGGTGGCCCTGATCTTCTACGGGACCCCGCGCGACCCGGCCGTCCACCCGCACGAGAGCGGGCGGGTGATGACGGCGCCGCTGGTGGTGCTGGCCGTCGGCGCGCTGGTCGCCGGCGCGATCAACCTGCCCTTCGCCGGCCTGGGGCTGCTACATGCCTGGCTCGCCCCGGTGCTGCGCGAGCCGCCGAGCACGATCAACTGGATGATCGCCAGCCTCTCGACCGCCGGCGCGATCGGCATGAGCTACCTGGGCTGGTGGCTCTACACCAGCCGCGCGGCGAAGGTGGTGCCCGGCAAAGAGGATCCGCTCTACCACTACAGCGGCGATATCTGGGACGGCATGGAGGCGGCCTGGTACATCGACAGCTTCTATAGCCGCACCGTGGTGGCCGGGTTCAAGTGGCTGGCCAGCTTCTGCTCGCGCGTCTTCGACCCGCAGGGCGTGGACGGGCTGGTGGGCGGGGTGGTCACGCTGGTCGGCTGGGGCGCCGGCGCGGTGCGCCGCACGCAGAGCGGCTACGTGCGGGCCTACGCCCTGGTCTTCACCATCGGCGTGGTGATCGTGCTCGGCTATATGGTGCTCATGCGCTAGATCGCGCTCCCTGGGGCTCCGCCCCGGACCCAGTTTATATGTTGGTGTTTGGCGGCAAAGCCGCCAAACACCAACATATAAAGATCTTTGGGGGTGGCGCAGCCACCCCCAAACCCCCGCCAATAGACACTGGGCGGCAGCCCTGAAGAGAGAGTCCCATGCAACCAATCGAGATGCCCCCCGTAAACTTGACCCTGCTCGCGCCGGTGCTCACGGTCTTCGGCTGGGCGGCCGTCCTGCTGCTAGTGGATGTCTTCGCTATCCCGGAGGGCAGCAAGAAGATCACCGGCTACCTGGCGATCGCCGGCCTGGTCGTGGCCGGGCTGGTGGCCGTGCCCCTGTGGGGCGTGAGCGGCACGACCTTCGGCGGCATGGTCGTGCTCGACCGCTATGCCCTGGCGCTGACCTGGATCTTCCTGATCATCGGGGCTATGAGCGCGCTGATGTCCCTGGAGTACCTCCGGCGTCAGGGGATCGAGCAGGGCGAGTTCTACCCGCTGATCCTCTTCGCCGTGGGCGCGATGATCCTGCTGGCGCAGGGGGCCAACCTGATCGTGCTCTTCCTGGGGGTCGAGCTGCTCTCGATCACGCTCTACATCCTGACCGGGTTCGCCTACCCGCGCGTCACCTCCGATGAGGCGGCGATGAAGTACCTGGTGCTGGGCGCCTTCGCCGCCGGGTTCTTCGTCTACGGGATCGCCCTGATCTACGGGGCCACCGGAACCCTGAGCCTGGCCGGGATCGCCGCGGACCTGGCCCAGCAGACTCTGGCCCCCGTCGATCAGACCCTGCTGCTGGCCGGGTCGGGCCTGGTGCTGGTCGCCTTCGGATTCAAGGTGGCCCTGGTGCCCTTCCACATGTGGACGCCGGATGTGTACGAGGGCTCGCCGACCCCGGTGGCGGCCTTTATGAGCGTGGGCACCAAGGGCGCGGCCCTGGCGGCGCTGCTGCGCATCCTCACCCAGGCCCTGCCGGCGCTGCAGCCGATCTGGCTGCCGCTGCTGGCGAGCCTGGCCGTCCTCACCATGCTGGTGGGCAGCCTGGGGGCGATCGCCCAGCGCAACGTGAAGCGCATGCTGGCCTACTCCAGCATCGGCCACGCCGGCTACATCCTGGTGGCTGTGATCGTGGCCTCCACCCACCCCCGCGGCACCGAGGCGTTCCTCTTCTACCTCGTGGCCTACGCGCTGACCAACCTGGGGGCCTTCGCGGTGCTGGTGGCCCTGGAGCAGCGCGGCGAGCTGGCCTGGAGCCTCGACTCGTACGATGGCCTGGCCCGGCGTCACCCGCTGCTGGCCGTGGCCATGGCCGTGTTTATGTTCTCGCTGGCCGGCGTGCCGCCGACGGCCGGGTTTGTGGGCAAGCTCTACGTCTTCAGCGCGGCCTGGGAGGGCGGGCT
>JBAXES010000708.1:0-2498 GCA_037140315.1 Chloroflexales bacterium | reverse complement strand
TGCAGTGCGGCACCAGCACCACCGGCCACTCCAGCCCCTTGGCCCGGTGGATCGTGCGGATGTCCACCGCCTCGGCCCGCGGCCCCGCCTCGGCCCGCTCCGCCTCCAGCCGGGCCAGGTGCGCCTGCAGCTCGGCCAGCGTGCCCCGCCCCCGCGCGTACTGGATGAAGGCCGCCACGTTCGCCGCGTAGCCCGCCCCGGTCTCCGGGAAGCCGCTGTGCTCGGCCAGAAAGCCCTGGTCGCCCAGCCGCGCGTCAAGCTCGGCTAGCACCCGGTCGGCCGGCCGCCGCAGCTGGGCCTCGGCCAGCCAGACTAGCAGCTCCGCCAGGTCGTGCAGCGCGGCCGCCGTCCGCTCCGCGACCCTGTCGCCCCAGCCCGGCAGCGTCCTGCTCAGCGGCTGGCCCTGGCGCAGGGCCGCGTCCACGCTCTCCTGGAACAGCTGGCGGCTCAGGTAGCGCTTCGGCCGGTTGTAGACGCTGCGCCAGCACAGGCTCAGGCGATCGCCGTCCTCGGCCGAGAGCCGCCGACCCGCGCGCAGCTCCGCGTCGTAGCCGGCCAGCTCCGCATACTTCAGCAGGTCGGCGATCTCGCGGCGCCGGAAGAACGGCTCGTCGCCGGCCAGCTGGTACGGGATGCGCGCTGCGATCATGGCCTGCTCAAGCGCCGGCGTCTGGGCGTTCAGGCGCACCAGGATCGCGATCTGCGCATAGCTGTGGCCGGCGGCGCGGGCGGCGGCCACATCCTCGGCGACCTGGCGGGCCATGGCCGGCTCGTCGCTCGCCTGGCGGATGCGCGTGGCCCCGCCGAAGCCCCGCGTGAGCACCAGCGCCTTCGGGTGGCGCTCGCGGTTCTGCGCGATCACCCGGTTCGCCAGCGCGATCTGCCCGGCCCGGCAGCGGAAGTTGTCGGTCATCTCGTACACGGCGGCCCCGTAGCGCTGGGCGAAGCCGCGGAAGAAGGCCATCCTGGCCCCGCGGAACCCGTAGATCGTCTGGTCGTCGTCGCCGATGGCCATGTAGTTGCCGTGTGCGGCCGCCAGCATATCGAGGATCTCGGCCTGGGCCAGGTTCACATCCTGGAACTCGTCCACCAGCAGCGCGTCGTAGCTGCCCTGCCAGTGGGCGCGCAGCTCCGGGTGGCGCGCCAGCAGCTCCCAGCCCAGCAGCAGCATGTCGTCGAAGGTGATCCAGCCGCGCTCGCGACGCACCTCCTCGTGGAGCGCATACATGTCCAGGTACCACGGCAGCTCCGGCGGGGCCTCGGCCTGGCCCGCGATCTTGCGGGCCGCCGGGGGGAGATCGACCGCGGCGACGTCGGGGTAGCGCAGGCTCCCCTTGCACACGCCGATATAGTTCAGCAGGTCCTGCTCGTCCATCCCGTCGAGCTCATCGGCGGCCACCAGGCCGCGCCGGCGGGCCAGGTCGCGGGCCGCCCAGAGGATCTGGCGCTCCTCGCCGCCGGCCCTCAGCGCGTCCGGGGCCAGCCGGGGCACCCAGCCGCCACCCGAGGCGTGGCGCAGGATCTTGTAGCCCAGGGCGTGCAGGGTGTGGCGGGCCACCGCCTGGCAGTGCGGCCACTGCCCCAGGGCGCGGCCGATATCGTCCACCGCCGCCTTATTGAATGAGCTGACCAGGATCCGCTGCGGGGCGAAGGCGCGCTCGCGCGCCAGGCGCTCGACCCGGCGCACCATCGCCGTGGTCTTGCCAGCGCCGGCCACCGCGAACACCAGGGCTGGGCCGCGGCCGTGGGCGACGATCTGCTGCTGCTGGTCGGTGAGCTGGATCATGTGTCCCCCCTGAGATCGCAGATACGACTACAAGATGCACCGCAGCCAAAGGGGCGCGGGTTACGCGCTGCCGACGCGACGCCCCGCAAAAAAGGGATGTAGCGGGCAAAAGCCCGCCACACCCCTTTCTACGTCAGCGCCCGCGCGGCCCGCATAGAGCCTACTTCCAGCCGCCGATCACATCGAAGATCTCGCGGTCGTTCAGCGGCGTCGGGATGCTCGACGCCGGGTCGCCCAGGATCAGGTCGGCCATGTCGGTGAAGGGCTTGATGCACAGCTCCTTGTCCGGCCCCTCCATCTCGAACATCGTCTTGCCGGCCAGGCGCGAGCGGCGGATCAGGTCGTGGTAGGGCACCTTGCCGATGATCTGCGTGCCGACGGTCTCGGCGAACTGCTCGAGCAGGCTGGTGCCGCCGCCGTTCACATAGTCCACCCGGTTGGCGATCACGCCGGCCATGCGCACCTTGTGGCGCTGGCTCTTCTGGGCGATCGCCAGGCAGAGCCGGTTCGCCGCGAAGATGCTGTCGAAGTCGTTGGTCGCGATGATGATGCCATAGTCGGCGTAGTTCAGCGGCGCCGAGAAGCCACCGCAGACCACGTCGCCCAGCACGTCGAAGAGGATCACGTCGTACTTGTGGTAGAGCCCGAACTCCTTGAGCAGCTTGACCGTCTCGCCCACCACATAGCCGCCGCAGCCGCTGCCGGCCGGCGG
>JBAXES010000707.1:0-2509 GCA_037140315.1 Chloroflexales bacterium | reverse complement strand
CCTTCGTCTGGACCCTGACCTGCCGGAATGGCCCCGACGGCGCCCCCGCCGAGCTGATGCTGGCTGGCCAGGATATCACCGCGCGCAAGCGGGCCGAGGAGGAGCGCTTCGCCATCGAGCGTAAGCTCCAGGAGACCCAGCGCCTAGAGAGCCTCGGCGTGCTGGCCGGAGGTATCGCCCACGATTTCAACAACCTGCTCACCGCCATCACGGGCAACGCCAGTCTGCTGCGCCTCGACCTTGAGCCCGGCAGCGCGGCCTACCGCAGCGTCGTCGAGATCGAGACGGTCGCCTCCCGCGCCGCCGAGCTGGTGCGGCACATGCTGGTCTACGCCGGGCGCGGCCGCATTCACCGCCAGCCCCTCGACCTGAACACCCTGGTGTCCGAGATGGTTGTGATGCTGCGCTTCTCTGTGCGCAAGGACGCCGTCATTCAGCAGCACCTCGCCCCCGATCTGCCGCTGATCGAGGCCGACGCCTCACAGGTGCGCCAGGTCGTAATGAACCTGATCGTTAACGCCGCCGAGGCCCTCGGGCCAGCCGGCGGCATGATTACGATCACCACGGCCCAGTCTCGGATGGCCCGCGAGCACCGCTCCCAGGCCTACAGTATCGCCGATCTGCCCGAGGGCAGCTATGTGGTGCTCGCGGTGAGCGACACTGGCGTCGGCATGGATTCGGCCACCCGCGCCCGGATCTTCGACCCCTTCTTCACCACCAAGTTCACCGGTCGCGGCCTGGGGCTGGCCGCCGTGCTGGGGATTATGCGCAGCCACCACGGCGCTATGGGCGTTGAGAGCGCTGTCGGCTGCGGGAGCACCTTCAGCGCGCTCTTCCCGGCGCTCTCCGCCGCTCAGGATCGCGCTGCGGCCCTCCCCCCCCGCGATCAGCAGGGGCCGATCCAGCTTGGCCCTCAGACCGCCGTTCTGCTGATCGACGATGAGGAAGATGTGCGCCGCATGGTTGCCCGCATCCTCGAGCACGGCGGCTACCGCACAATCCCCGCCGCCGATGGCGAGAGCGGCCTGCAGATCTTTCGCCTGCGCCATCAGGAGCTGGCCTTTGTGCTCCTCGATATGACCATGCCCCGTATGGACGGTGCCCAGACTATGCGTGAGCTGCGCGCGATCAATCCCGATGTGCCGGTGGTGCTGATGAGCGGCTACAGCGTCGAGGACCTGAACCAGCAGCTCGTCGACATCCGGCCGACGGCCTTTGTCCAGAAGCCGTTTAGCATGCACAATCTCCTCTCCCTGATCGGCGCGGCCTGACTGATGCCAAAATAGGGTACACTTACGGAATCAGCCGCAGAGACTGCCCCTACCAATGATGTGGGTGTGGCCCTGTCACCTCTCGTTCATTGACACCGCCGGTGCGGGCGGTTATAGTGGTCAAGGCAAATAAGTGTTCGTGTTATACTAGCCGCCCATTCTCTTCGAGGAGGTCCTGGTGTCGGTTGAGCAGTCCTCACCCCTTGGCCCGTCAGCTGGCCACGCTGAAGGGGGCGTCCCATCTCCAAGCACTCCCAGATCGCGGTCGCGCCCGCGTCCCTGGATCCGCTGGGCGTGGCTCACCCTGACGGCCCTCTTTCTGTTGGTGGTTGGCGGCATAGGCGGCGCCCTCTACCTCTTCGACCGCAGCTATGCAGGTAAAATCTACCCGAACGTCGCTATTCGCGGCGTGTCTGTGGGCGAGATGACGCCAGCCGAGGCCAGGCAGGCCCTTGCGGCGCGGTTCTCGCCGTTCCTCGCCCAGCCCCTGACCCTCACCTATGGCGACCAGACGTGGACGCCCACGGTGTCCGAGCTCGGCGTGCAGCTCGAGATCGACAGCGCTATCGAGGCCGCATACGCCGCTGGCCGCAAGCACGGCGTGATCGAGAACCTGCGCGAGGTCGCCGCAGTCTGGCAGAATGGCCTGGAGCTGCCGCTGCATATGACGATCGACCAGGACGCCATGCAGCGCTACCTGGTTGGGCGAGTCGCCGAGGTCGATCAGCCCGCCATCGATGCTCGCCTTGAGCTAGAGGGCACCCTGATCAACGTGCGGCCCTCGGCGACCGGCCAGCAGCTGCTGATCAGCGACACGCTCCACGAGATCACCGCCGCCGTTCAGGACCTCTCCCCCCAGCAGATCGCCCTGCGCACGCGTGAGCTCCTGCCGCGTCTGAGCGACGGCGCCGTCCAGGCTGCCCAGCAGCAGATAGCGGATATGCTCGCCAGCCCGATGACGCTCAGCGCTGGCGACCAGAGCTTCACATGGTCACTGGATGACCTGGCCCGCCTCGTGCGGGTTGACCGGGTCGCTGACAGCAGCAGCGATGCGCTCTCGGTCAGCCTGGACGTCAACCAGATCCGCCAGAAGATTACGGCTATTGCCGACGCCACCGAGGTGAAGGGCAAGTACCCGCGCGTCGACTGGAACGGCGGCGATCTGAAGGTCATCCGCGAGGGCACCGTCGGCGGGCGCGTTGATGAGGCCCGCGCCTTAGATATGATCACCGCTGCGA
>JBAXES010000706.1:0-2510 GCA_037140315.1 Chloroflexales bacterium | reverse complement strand
GCGAAGCGCCAGGCGATATCGGCGATGGCCTCCTGGTTCTGCCAGAAGCGCTCGGCGGCGGGCTGGGCGGGGAAGGCGCGCACCCGCTCCGCGCGCCAGGCCTCAGGGTCGCCGTAGCGTGTCACCACGCGGTCGGGCAGCCAGACCTGCATGGCCGGCTCCAGGGGCACCACCGGGAAGCGCAGGCCGAGCCTGCGGGCCACCCAGCTGTGGGCGCCGCCGGGCTGGAAGCCGCCGAAGAGCGTGGCGCCCACATCGAAGACGTAGGCGCTGCCATCGGGGCGCTTGCGGCGGTAGGAGGAGGCGCAGCCGCCCGGCTCGATGTGGCCCTCCAGCAGGGCCACCCGATACCCGTCGCGGGCGAGCAGGGCGGCGGCGGTGAGTCCGCCGATCCCCGCGCCGATAATGATCGCGTCGTAGATCACCCGCCGCCCCCAGTCAGGCCGGAGCGCATGGCCACGCCGAGCAGGAACAGGCAGACGGCCGCGTAGGTCAGGGCCTCCCGCCGCCCGGCCCGCCCGCGGCCGTAGGCGATGGCGCCGGGCAGCAGGGCCAGGGCCACCGCCGCGTAGACGAGGTGCATGGCCATGCGGGCGGGCCGGGCCGCGCCGAGCAGCAGCGGCAGGCCCAGCAGGGCCTCGGCGACGATCAGCAGCTCGGCCACCCAGAGGGCCGCGGTGTAGCCGCGATCGACGGTGGCGCGCAGCGCGCAGGCCAGGCCCCAGAGCACCAGGGCGGCCAGGGCCAGCGAGATAGTGATCTGGAGCCGGGAGTGGAGCAGGGTGAGGTGACTCATAGAGCGGGGGCGGGGTTCGGGGAGGCTGCGCCTCCCCGAACCCCCTCCTTGTCTTGGTGCGGAGCGGCCCTTATTATACGCTGGGTCGCGGCCCCGATTATCGCTGGATGGCCCCGCCCGGCGCGGGGTATACTAAGGCGATCTGCAATCTGCAATTTTGGAGCAACGTAATGAGCATGAACTGGAGCGAGCGGATCGCGCAGGGCGCGCGCGAGATGAGCAGCTCGGCCATCCGCGACCTGCTGAAGCTGACGGTGCAGCCGGAGATGATCTCCTTCGCCGGGGGGCTGCCGGCGCCCGAGCTGTTTCCCGCCGAGGAGATCGGCGCGGCCTGCGAGCGGGCCCTGGTGGACTCGCCCGCCTCGGCCCTCCAGTATGGGCCGACCGAGGGGCACGGCCCGCTGCGCGAGATGGTGTCCGGCTGGATGTCCGACCTGGGCCTGCGCGCCCCCGCCGGCCAGGTGCTGATCACGTCTGGCTCGCAGCAGGCCCTCGATATGCTCGGCAAGCTGCTGATCGACCCCGGCGCGCCGATCGCCGTGGAGAACCCGACCTACCTGGGCGCGCTCCAGGCCTGGGCGCCCTACCGCCCGCAGCTGCTGCCCCTGCCGGTGGACGACGACGGGCTCGACGTGGGGGCCCTGGAGTCGCTGCTGGAGGGCGGCGCCCGCCCGCGCTTCGTGTATATTGTCTCCTCCTTCCAGAACCCCACCGGCGTCACGCTGGCCCCGGAGCGCCGCCGCGCCCTGGTGGAGCTGGCCGCCCGCCACCGCCTGCCGATCATCGAGGACGACCCCTACGGCGAGCTGTACTACGAGGGCGGCCGGGCCACGCCGCTCGCCGCCATCGACTGCGAGCTGCACGGCGAGCTGCGCCACGTGATCTACCTGAGCACCTTCTCGAAGCTGCTCACGCCGGGCCTGCGGGTGGGCTGGATCGTCGCCCCGTCCGCCCTGATCGACAAGCTCAGCCAGGTCAAGCAGGGCCTCGACCTGCACACCGGCAGCCTGGCGCAGGTGGCCGCCTACCACGCCTGCCGCGACGGCCTGCTGGCGCGCCACGTGCCCGTGCTGCGCGCGACCTACGGGCATCGCCGCGACACCATGCTGGCCGCGCTGGAGTCCGGCATGCCCGCCGGGGTGCGCTGGACGCGCCCGGCCGGCGGCATGTTCCTCTGGGTGAGCCTCCCCGAGGGGTGGGACTCGGCCGAGCTGCTGGGGCGGGCGATCGCGCACCAGGTGGCGTTCGTGCCCGGGCGCACCTTCTACCCCGCCGGCGATGTCACCAACACGCTGCGGCTGAACTTCTCGTACTCCTCGCCCGAGCTGATCGCCGCCGGCGTGGCCCGCCTCGCCGATGTGGCCCGCGCCTACGCGCCCGGCGGGCAGCCGCAGGTGTAGCGCCGCACGAAAGCGAGGGGTAGCCGTATGGGCATCGGATCGGTGAGCGGCCTGGAGTGCGTGGTGATCCTGCTGACGATCGCGCTGGTGGCGGCGATCGCCTTTCGGGCGGGGTACTTTCGGGGGAGGCGTAGGTGAGAGTCGCGGGTGGGTGGCCAGGCCGCCCCAGCCGCTACGATGGTATAATCGGCGTTGTTACCACTCCAACCCGTGAGGTATGTGATGCACCGCCTGCTGCGCCGCGCGCTGCCGCTCGCGGCGATGTTCCTGTTTGCCGCCTGCGCGCTGCCCGGCCTGCCCGGGCAGGCCGGGCA
>JBAXES010000705.1:0-2513 GCA_037140315.1 Chloroflexales bacterium | reverse complement strand
GCCTGACGATCCAGTGGGGCGCGGTAGATAATGAGTCATCGATTGTGGCGGTGCGCTACGCGGTGGGCAGCAGCGCGGGCGGGCAGGATGTGCGCAGCTGGACGACCAATACATCGCTGGCGCAGACGGCGGCCCTGGCGGCGACCGGCGGCTCGGCCGGGGCCACGATCAAACTGACCATCCTCGGCCTGACGAACGGGCAGACCTACCATGTGAGCCTGCAGGCCCAGAACGCCGGCGGCCTGTGGAGCCCGAGTGTGACCGGCACGTTTGTCGCCGGCCAGACCACGGCGCGCAAGGTCTACCTGCCGCTGATCTGGCGGTAGCCAGAGCCGTTGCGGGGTCTGGGGCTGCGCCCCAGACCCCGCTTTTTGTTGGGTTTTGGCGGCAAGGCCGCTGCCACGCCCCCGCCGGGAGGTGACGTTGCTACAGCGCTGGCGCAACGTGAGGCAAGATTGTTTTTTCTGTCCATATGTGCTAAAATGAATGACATATCAATATAATGTGCAGTAAACGAGTGATTCGACGGAGGAGTGCGATGGATACTACGGCAGCACAGAGCATATTCGCTGTAAAATACGAAGCAACAGTGTAATCAAATGGTCGTATCGAGATTAGTGTGCCCTTTACGCCCGGAAAACGTGTGATTGTTTTCGTTCTTCAAGAGCAAGACGAACAAGATATCTTCGCCGATCTCGTATGCCGCAGGAACCAGCACAGAGTTCTGGAGTAACCCATTTGATGATGAGGACTGGAATGACGCTTGAACAAGGTTCCATTGTTCTTATTCCTGTTCCATTCACCGACCTCTCATCGATAAAACGCCGACCAGTCATCGTCATATCAAATAATGAGTATCCTGTGGCCAGGAGGATAAGAAGATGCAGATCGGCTTTACGATTGTGGACAGCCCGCTCGGGCGGCTGCTGGTGGCCGCCACGGCGCGCGGGGTCTGTGCGGTGAGCCTGGGCGATGCTGACGATCACCTGGAGTATGAGCTGCGCGCCGAGTACAGGATGGCCGAGATCGTGCGCGATGACGCGATCGGCGCGGCGGTGGATGTGATCCTGGCCTACCTGGGCGGCCAGGCCCCGAGCATGGATCTGCCGCTGGATGTGCAGGCCACCGCGTTCCAGCGCCAGGTCTGGCAGGCGCTCCAGGCCATCCCCTACGGCGAGACGCGCACCTACATGCAGATCGCCGATGGCCTGGGCAACCCGAAGGCGGTGCGGGCGGTGGGCCGGGCCTGCGCCACCAACCCGGTCTCGCTGGTGGTGCCCTGCCACCGCGCGGTGGGCAGCGACGGCAAGCTGCACGGGTTCCGCTGGGGGCTGGAGCGTAAGCAGGCGCTGATCGATATGGAGAAGGGCTCGCGCTGAAGCGGGCCGCGCCGTCAGCCGATCCAGCGGGCGATCAGGAAGGCGGCCGTGGCCGCCAGGCCGCCGATCAGCGCGGTCTGGAGTGCGCTGCGCAGCGGGCGCGCGCCGGTGAAGCGGCCCTTGACATAGCCAAAGACGAGCAGGGCTACCAGGGTGACAGCGACCGAGACCTTGAGGGCGGCGTCTGCGGTGCCGAGCAGCATGTAGGGGGCCAGGGGGACGAGGCCGCCGGCGATGTACGCGCCGGCGATGGTGAGGGCGCTGGTGAGGGCGCGCTTGGGGTCGGGCTCGTCGAGGCCGAGCTCGAAGCGCATCATAAACTGGGTCCAGGCCTCGGGGCGGCCGCGCAGGCTGGCCATGACGCGCTCGCTATCCTCGGCGGTCAGGCCGTAGGACATAAGGATCTCGGTCACCTCCTGCGCCTCGGCCTCGGGCTTCTCGACGACCTCCTGGCGCTCGCGGGCTAGCTCGCTGGCGTAGTGCTCGGCGTCGCTGCGCGCGGCCAGGTAGCCGCCCAGGCCCATGGCGATCGATCCGGCGGCGACCTCGGCGATGCCGGCGGTGACGATGATCGCGGTTGACGCGACCGCCCCGGAGAGTCCGGCCGCGAGGGCGAACGGGACGGTGAGGCCGTCTGACATGCCGATCACAATGTCGCGGACGGTGTCTCCGCCGGTGAAGTGCTGCTCTATGTGCGGGGTGGCTGGCATTGGTTCCCTCTATAGCTGGAATAGCTCCCGGTCAGTATAGCGCTCGCTGGCCCCGCCGCGATACACGGTGACGGCGCCGGGCCCGTACACGCGCCAGGCGCCCCGAGCTGCTGCCTGTTCGGAGATCGCAGCGGTAAGCTCGTCGATGCCTAGCAGGATGAGGTCAGCGGACTCGGCGCGCAGGCGGGGGGCCCAGCGCGCGCCGAAGCTGCTGTGGTGCGGCAGCACGCACGCGCCGGGCACCAGGCCCAGCCCGGCCAGCAGCTCGCCGCGCTCGGGGTCGAAGTAGCGCCCGCAGAGCACCATGGCCCCGGCGCTGCTGCCGCCGACCACCGCGCCGTCGCCCTGGGCCGCGATGATGGCCTGCCAGGATGGGCTGCCGGCAAGGGAGTCGCCGAGGTGGCGCGGGAAGCCGCCGAGCAGG
>JBAXES010000704.1:0-2519 GCA_037140315.1 Chloroflexales bacterium | reverse complement strand
GAGCCGGCGGTGGGCATGCCCGTCGCCGGCGCCGCGCTGGACTGGCTCGCCGCCGCAGCCGACGACGCGATCCGCCAGGTGCGGCCAGGCGGAGAGCCCCACCCCGAGCTGATGGGGGTGGCCGCGCTGGGGGCGATGGCCACCCTGCTCGGCGTGGCAGGCCCGGGCCTGCCCCTCGATGAGGGGCGCCGCGAGCGCTGGGCGCTCTGGCTGGAGACGGCACCGGTCGTCTGGACGCCCGACCCTCAGCGCCTGGAGGCCCGCCGCCAGGTGGCCGCCGCGCTGCGCGAGGGCACCCCGATCACCCACCACAGCGTCGGCGGGACGGCCCTGCAGGTCGCGGTGCCGAAGCTGTGAGCGCCGGCGACAGCGCCGCCTCCAGGGCGTTCACCCGGCGCATCCTCGACCGCCAGCCCGACGGCGAGTTCACCTTGCTCGACCTGGCGCACGACATCGAGAACATCTGCCCGGCTGGGCGGCGGGCACTCGGCCGCTACCTCTGCGAGGCCGACGCCGACCCGGTCGCCATCGTGGCCGAGCTGCGCGCCGCCCTGGACGCGCCCCTGGAGACACCGCTGTGACCGACGAGCGCACATCCAACACGGTCCCCCTGCCCGAGGGGCGCATCGCGCGCCGCTACCGCATCAGGCTCACAAATACGGTGGTGCACACCGTCTATGAGTCGACCACGCTCGCCCTGGACGCCCCGCAGGGCAGCCGCCACGGCACAATCACCCACATCAATGAGGTCTGCTTGGGGCGGCTGGTCAGCCGCGACCTTCCGCCGGAGCTGCAGGCGCTGCCTGTCGGCGAGACGCGCTCACTCGCTGTCCGCGCCCGCTACCGGGAGCTGTACGCCGAGTCCGAGCGGCTGCTGCGGCAGGCGTTTCCCTACCTGGTCGAGGCTCCGGTGGACTGGATCGACGGGGACGGCGAGGTGCCGGTGACCTGGAGCGCTGGGGACGCCGAGGTTCACAGCGCGCAGCTCGCCGCGCGCACCGACCGCATCGACCGCGAGCAGGCGTAGCCTGCACGTCCCCCCACAGACGCCCGGCGCAGCTGCGCCGGGCGTCTTTTTGCTATGGAGGTTCCCAGTGCCGAAGAAGCCAGTCGCCCCGGCTGTGTCCGGGCTGATCATCCCGCCGCCGTCCGCCCTGGCCGCGCTCAGCGATGTCCAGGTCGGCCTGACCGAGGTGCTGAAGGTGCAGTTCCCGGACGACGCGGCGCTGCACCGCGCCGTCGACCGGCTGCGGCGCATGCGCCACGTCGAGCCGGCCGTCGCCTTCGATGGCCTCCAGGCGACCTTCCAAAGCCACTCCCAGGGAGACGCCGAGTACCACCTTGTGGGCATGGATGACGACGGCCAGGAGCCGACCATCGCCTGCACATGCCCCGGCGGGAGCTGGCCCTGGTGCGTTCACCGCCTGCGGTTTCGCCTGGAGCTGGCAGAGCTCGCGCTGCGCGACCCCGTTGAGCTGCTGGAGCGCGTCGTAACCCAGGCCGCAGCGCGCTACGGCACGCCCGAGCCGACCCCGGCCCCGGCCCGGCGCATGATGCCGGAGGCGACGACGCCGCCCGCCCGGCAGGGCGGCGAGCCGCCGCCGCCCGACGAGAACGACCGGCGGGCGCAGCGACCGGTCAGCCAGGTGTCGCCGGCACCCGCAGATCTCCAGCGCGAGATAGACGAGCTTTATCCGTAGGCAGCAATCGCTAATAACAGCCTTCGGCAACTGCATGAGGCAGTTATATTAGCCGGGACTCCATGCGCTGCCTGATGCCGTCATCGAGCAGCGCTATCAGCCTTACTCTTGGCAGATATTAGCAAGTAGCAGCCTCGTGCAACACGCTCGATCTGCCCACGATGAGCCATACGGCTGAGGCGGGTCTTAACTTGATCGGCCTGTGTATAGCTCACGCCTGAGCGCAGCAGCGCGCTGCGGATCTCGGCCGTCGAGAGTGGGCCGCCACCCACCGCTGTTAGGGCAGCGATGATCGCCTGAGCCTGCGGGTGTAGCGGGCTGTCTAGGTCGGCCACAGTTATAGCAGGCTGTTGTCGGGACTGCGCGGCCTCTAACGCCGTCACACGAGCCTCCAAGTTGGAGATTGCTGTGCTTCTGACAGTCGTACGATCCATTGCCCACTCATTCCACTGAAGGTAGAAGTGTGGGTCGAGATAGTGAGCATAGGCCGCCGCAATCTGCCAATGCGCCCATGTGCCGCCGCTACGCCCCTCGCGAGCCGTGACAAAGCGACCCGAATGTCCAATAGCCTCCCAGCCCTCCGCTCTGACTAAACTACGGTCAACTCCCATAGTTTCCGCGTCATCCGCCCCAGTTAAGCTATGGAAATTAACCGTAGCTTCCGCGCCTTCCGCCTCGTCGGGATTTCCGGTAGCTTCCCGTTCAGCTAGGGCCGTCATAAACTCCTGCGCCTGCTGCTGCCGCAGCCATTCTGCTGGAACCTTATTACCGCGTAAACTAAATCTTCTTGTCTTTTCCTGCTGTGTCGCGTAGACTGGC
>JBAXES010000703.1:0-2521 GCA_037140315.1 Chloroflexales bacterium | reverse complement strand
CGTGGGCGCGGAAATGTGTATAAGAGGCAGGGTGGTGTGACGGGGAGGGGCCAGGGGAGGGCCGAAGGCCCTCCCCTGGCCCCTCCCGCTCCCAGTGGGCGTTTTTATTGCCCCGCGTAGGGGTAGCGAAACGCCC
Source organism: Chloroflexales bacterium (assembly GCA_037140315.1). Lineage (GTDB taxonomy): Bacteria > Chloroflexota > Chloroflexia > Chloroflexales > Chloroflexaceae > Oscillochloris. The sequence goes on along the minus strand of JBAXES010000703.1, from coordinate 2,385 downwards.
CGGGGAAGTCTTCGGCGGCGACCTTGCGCTTCCCGCTCCACTCCTCGATGTCGATCCGGTAGACGCTGGTGCGCGCCAGCTCCGCGGCGATGATCGGCTGGTAGTGCTCGCCCGGCCGCAGGTGCGGGAAGTACTTGTCGAGCAGCAGCTGCAGGCCGTAGCTGGCCTCCTCGAGTTCGTCCACCACCCGCGCCGGGCCGAACACGGTCGCGCCGCTGTACTCCACGCTGAACTCCAGCGCCACATCGGCCGGCAGCAGCCGCCCCATCTCGCTCACGCTCAGGCAGACTCGCGCGTCCGCATCTATGTTGGACCGCGTGCGGCCGTAGCGCGCCGTGTGCATGTAGATCGCCGCGCGGGTCGGGTCGTACACGAACAGGTTGCTGTTGATGAAGGGCTGCCCGTCGTGCGCCGTGGCCAGGTAGCCGATCGGCGCGCGGCTGAGCAGCGCGGCGATCCAGGCGTCGTCATCCACCGCGCGGTCCTGGCGCTTCACCTCGGCCCTCGGTCGGGCCGCGTAGTCGTTGGACATGGGTACTCTCCTCTCAGAAACTGGGGGCTCGGGTCGGACTGCCGGCGCGGCCGGCAATTCCAACCAACTATACGCGGGTTCTGGGCAGGAAGCAATGGTAGTTTGCCAGACGGCTGCTGGGGCGGCGGGGGCGAAGATCTCGGGAGGGCTTGCTCTCCCTGAGACCCTCCCATACAATAGGCGTGTGAGCAGAAGCGCAGATCAGAGGAGGGATATCGCAGATGGAGAAGATCTCACGCCGCAGGTTCCTGAAGCGCAGTGTGGCCCTCGGCGCCGGTGCGCTGCTGATGGTCTACAGCGATGGCAGCTATCGTGTGGCTATGGCCCAGGAGAAGCCCGCGTTCCGCATGCGCGTCCTCCACACCAACGATCACCACGCCCGTATCGAGCCGGTGATCGGCAGCGACGGAAAGCCGCAGCACGGCGGCGTCTCGCGGCGCAAGTCGCTGATCGATGCGGTGCGCTCCAGCGAGACGCTGCCCCTGCTGCTGGTCGATGCCGGCGATATCTTCCAGGGCACGCTCTACTTCAACCAGTACAACGGCATGGCCGACCTCGAGTTCTACAACGATATGGGCTACGAGGCCATGGCGATCGGCAACCACGAGTTTGATAAGGGCACCCAGGTTCTGGCCGACTTTATCAAGCGGGCCAACTTCCCGGTGCTCAGCGCGAATGTGAGTGTGAGGGCCGGGTCGCCGCTGGATGGCCTGTATAGGCCGAACGTGATCATCGAGAAGCGCGGCAAGAAGATCGGCATCTTCAGCCTGAGTCCCGAGGATGCCGGCGAGCTCTCCAGCGCCGGCCCCGATGTCAGCTTCAGCTCGGCCATCGATGCGGCCAAGGCCCAGGTGGCCGCGCTCCAGGCCGCCGGCGTGTTCACGATCATCGGCCTGACCCACGTGGGCATTGATGTGGATCGCCGGATCGCCCGCGAGGTCTCCGGCATCAGCCTGATCATCGGCGGCCACTCGCACACGCCGATGGGGCCGATGAACAAGGTGGGCACCCCGCCCTACCCCGAGCTGATCGCCGCCCCCGACGGCAAGCCGGTGGTGGTCGTCACCGACTGGGAGTGGGGCCGCTGGCTCGGCGATCTGACCCTCGCCTTCAACAGCGCCGGTACGGTGATCGACATCGTAGGCAACCCAACTGAGGTTCTGCCGACCATGCTGGCCGACCCGAGCTTCGAGAACCGGATCGCCGCCTTCGCCGCGCCCCTGAAGGCCCTGCGCACCACCCCGGTCGGCACGGCGACCGTAGAGCTGGACGGAGTCCGCACCAATGTGCGCGCCAGGGAGACGAACCTGGGCGACCTGGTGGCCGACGCGATGCTGGCGAAGGCCAGATCCCGCGGCGCCCAGATCGCGATCACCAACGGCGGCGGCATCCGCGCCTCTATCCCCGCCGGCACCGTCACCGTCGGCCAGGTGCTTGAGGTGCTGCCCTTCGGCAACACGCTGGCCACCGTCGATATCAGCGGCGCTCAGGTGCGGGCGGCGGTGGAGAATGGCGTCAGCCAGGTGGAGACGGGTGCCGGCCGCTTCCCGCAGATCGCCGGCTTCAGCTTCACCTACGACCCGGCCCAGCCTGCCGGCAGCCGCATCACCAGCGTGAGCTTCGGCGGTGCGGCGATCGACCCGGTCGCCAGCTTCCGGGTGGTGACGAATAACTTCATGCTCACCGGCGGCGATGGCTACACCGCGTTCACCAAGGGCAGCAACCCGCTCGACACCGGCTTCATCCTGGCCGATGTGGTGCAGGACTATATCGCCACGAACTCCCCGGTGAGTCCCAAGGTCGAGGGCCGTATCGCCGTGGGCGGCGGCTCTGCCGCCCCGGCCCCGGCACCC
>JBAXES010000702.1:0-2529 GCA_037140315.1 Chloroflexales bacterium | reverse complement strand
GATCAGGCGGCTGACCTCATCGGGCGTGGCACCCTCGCGCGCGGCGCGCGCCGCGGCCAGCACCACCGAGCCGAGTCCGGTCGACGCCGACTTGCTATCGACCAGGTCGATCCGCGTCGTCGAGGCCGGCACCTTGCTGCGCGCCTGCACCGTGTTGGCGTAGATCCCGCCCAGGTGCGTGCTCAGGTGGATCGAGAACACCTGATCCAGATCGCCCACCAGGCGTCGGTAGAGCTGCTCGAACACCGCCGACGATGGCGAAGACACCTTAAAGCGCGGGTGGCCCGACATCAGCATATCATAGAGCTGCTCGTCGGTCAGGTCGATGCCAGCCCGGTAGACCTTATCATCGGCGTGAACCAGCAGCGGCACCACCTCAATGCCCAGCTCACGGGCCAGCTCGGCAGGGATATCAGCCGTCCCATCGGTGACAATCTTAATCTTCGCCATTGAGGACACCTATCTCATCAGTCGGGCTGACCGACCCAGCGACGGCGGCCAGGCCCGGACACCAAACGTTTGCCAAAGAGGATGCGGTATGGTATATTCTCGCAGATACGCGAAAAATACAGGCTTTATTACGATACCATCTGGAGTACCACGGAAATGGCGAAGTGCAAGATGTGCGGCAAGACCCCCTCGTTCGGCCACAATGTTAGCTTCTCAAAGCGCCGCACCAACCGCATGTGGCGGCCGAACCTGCAGAAGACGACGGTTCTGAATGATGAGGGCAAGCCCGAGCAGATTCGTATCTGCACCCAGTGCATACGGACGCTGACGAAGGTTCGCTAGCCCCACAGCAGCAGCCGCACCAAAAAAGGGCCAGTGTCCCGTCCAGGGCGCTGGCCTCTTTGCGCTGCCAGCACAGGGGCGACCCAGAGTTGCCCGCGACGCCGCATTATAGCCCAATGAATCCGCGCGCGCAAGACCAGAGATAGGGCTACGCCCCAAACCCATATTCTGGCTGGCTGTCGGCAGCTTCGCTGCCAACAGCCAGCCAGGGAGGTTCTCAGGGGCAGCTACCCGCCGCCCACGGAGACGGCTACGCATCGGCGTACTCAAGCCAGCCGTGGGCGTCATCGCGCTCGCCCTGGACGACGGCGAAGAACGCCGCCTGCACCTCGCCGGTGATCGGGCCGCGCCGGCCCTTGCCGACGGTGATGCGATCCACTGAGCGGATCGGCGAGACCTCGGCGGCGGTGCCGGTGAAGAAGAGCTCATCGGCCACGTAGAGCATCTCGCGCGGGATGACCTGCTGGCGGACCTCCACGCCCATCTGGCCCAGCAGGGTGATCACGGTGTCGCGGGTGATCCCGCTGAGGATGGACGAGCCGGCCGGCGGCGTGTAGGCCACCCCATCGCGGATGAGGAAGAGGTTCTCGCCGCTGCCCTCGCTGACCTGGCCGTTGTGGTCGAGGGCGATCCCCTCGCTGTAGCCGTTGGCCAGGGCCTCCATCTTGATCAGCTGCGAGTTCATGTAGTTGGCGCCGGCCTTGGCCATGGCCGGCAGGGTGTTGGGGGCGAAGCGGTTCCACGACGAGACGCAGACATCCACCCCGTTCTCCATGGCGTCGGCGCCGAGGTACTTGCCCCACTCGATCGTGGCGATCGCCACCTCGACCGGGTTGCCCGTCGGGTTGACCCCGATCTCGCCGTAGCCCCGGTAGACCACCGGGCGGATATAGCCGGCGCGCAGCTTGTTGGCCCGCACCGTCGCCTTCACCGCCGCCACCAGCTGCTCCAGCGAGTAGGGGATCTCGGTGCGGTAGATCCGCGCCGAGTCCACCAGCCGACGGATGTGCGGCGTCAGCCGGAAGATCGCCGGGCCCTTCGCCGTCTCATAGCAGCGGATGCCCTCGAAGAAGCTCGTGCCGTAGTGAACCACGTGCGAGAGCACGTGGATCGTCGCCTTGTCCCACGCGACCAGCTCGCCATTAAACCAGATGTAGTCCATCTTCGCGATCGGCATTGATCTCCCTTCTTTCCTGGGGCTACGCCCCAAACCCTGCTTGGGAAGGGGGAGGGCCAGGGAGGGCCTCGCCCTCCCTGAGACCCTCCCTTCTTGAAACGGGGAGGGCCAGGGAGGGCCTCGCCCTCCCTGAGGCCCTCCCTCAAAAAAACGTCTGCTGGAGCAGACGCGTATCGCTGTGCCAGGTGGGCGCGCCGCCGGGGCTATTCACCGAGCGGCGCGGCAGGGCGCGCAGGGCCACCTCGCGGCGGTTGGCCAGCTCCAGCACGCGGCGCACCCCGGCGACGGCCACCCTGGGCGTGTTCGTCCGCTCCGAGAGGTGGGCCAGCCAGACCTCGTGCCCCGCGCCCGCGCCGGCGCGGGCCAGCAGCTCGCCGCACTGCATGTTGTCGAGGTGGCCGAGCGGCCCGAAGATACGCTGGCGGATCGGCCAGGGGTAGGGCGAGGCCATCAGCAGCTCACGGTCGTGGTTGGCCTCCACCACCAGCAGGTCGGCCCCGGCGAGGGCGGCGGCCGTGCGCTCGTCCCAGCTGCCCAGGTCGACAGCCAGGGCCAGAGAG
>JBAXES010000701.1:0-2536 GCA_037140315.1 Chloroflexales bacterium | reverse complement strand
TGTCCGACCTGCGGGCGGCCCTGCTGGCCAGCGCCGCCACGGCGCTCGCAGCGGGCGGGCTCGCCTGGGCCACCGGCATGGTCGGCGCGCCCGCCAGCATCCCCGGCGGCGGCGCCATGATCAGCGCGGCCCTGGGCGCCTACTTCTTCAGCGCCCTGCCCGCCGAGCTGCTGCTGCGCGGCGTGGCCCAGAACGGGGTCGCCCGCGCGCTCGCCGCGCGCGACCTTCCCCGCGCGCCGCTGATCGGCCTGGTGGCGGGCGTGGCCCTGGCGATCATCGGCGCGCTGATCAGCCCCGGCGGCGGCTGGCGCCCCGCCCTGATCGCCGCCGTCACCGCCATCGGCTGCGGCTGGGCCTACCTGCGCACCGGAAAGGTCACCGCCTCAGCCGTGCCGCATATGTTCGTCGCCCTGGTGCTACACATCTTTGCAATGAGCATGGAGTGACCCGATGAGCACACAGACCGCAGCCCAGCCCGTGCCGACGACCGACAACCGCCGCGAGCAGATCGGCTGGTACTTCTACGACTGGGCCAACTCCGCCTTCTCCAGCACCGTGGTGACGGTCTTCCTGGGGCCGTACCTGGCGTCGGTCGCGGCGAACGCCGCCGACGCGAACGGGATGGTCCACCCCCTGGGCATCCCGGTGGCCTCGGGCTCGTTCTTCCCCTACATCGTATCGCTCTCGGTGCTGCTCCAGGTGCTGTTTCTGCCCATCCTGGGCGCGATCGCCGACTACTCGCAGATCAAGAAGCAGCTGCTGGGCACCTTCGCCTACATCGGGGCCTTCGCCACCATGGGGCTGTACTTCCTGCAGGGCAGCAACTACCTGCTGGGCGGCGGGCTGTTCCTGCTGGCCAACCTGGCCTTCGGGGCCTCAATGGTCTTCTACAACGCCTACCTGCCCGACATCGCCAGCCCGGACCGGCGCGACGCGGTCTCGTCGCAGGGCTGGGCGCTGGGCTACCTCGGCGGCGGGCTGCTGCTGGTGCTGAACCTCATCCTGTTCAACGGGCGCGCCGCGTTCGGCGTCCCCACCGATGTGGCGGTGCGGATCTGCCTGGCCTCGGCGGGGGTCTGGTGGGCGATCTTCACCGTCATCCCGCTGCTGACCCTGCGGGTGCGGGCGCCGGCCAAGGCCCTGCCGGCGGGCGAGCGCTTCCTGACGGTGGGCTTCCGCCAGCTCGGCCACACCTTCAGCCAGATGCGCCACTACCCGCAGACGATCACCTTCCTGGCGGCCTACCTGCTCTACAACGACGGCATCCAGGCCGTGATCGCCCTGGCCTCGGTGTTCGGCGCCGAGGAGCTGAAGATCGAGCAGTCCTTCCTGATCCTCACCATCCTGATGGTGCAGTTCGTGGCCTTCGCGGGCGCCCTGCTCTTCGGCTGGGCGGCGAAGCGGGTGGGCAGCAAGCGCGCGATCATGATCAGCCTAGTGATCTGGGTGGGCGCGGTGGTCTTCAGCTACTTCATGCCGGCGAACAATGTGCCGCTCTTCTTTGTGCTCGGCGCGATCATCGCCGTGGTGCTAGGCGGCAGCCAGGCCCTCAGCCGCTCGGTCTTCTCGCTGATGATCCCGGCGGGCCAGGAGGCCGAGTACTTCAGCCTCTACGAGGTGAGCGAGCGCGGCACCAGCTGGCTGGCCCCGCTCCTGTTCGGCCTGGCCCTCCAGTTCACCGGCAGCTACCGCATCGCCATCGTCTCGCTGATGGCCTTCTTCATCGTCGGCCTGGCCATCCTCACCCGCGTCGATATCCGCCGGGCGGCGGTCGAGGCCGGGAACGCGGCGCCGGCGCACGGGTGATCGCGGGGAGGTCTGGAGGGGCGCAGCCCATCCGAGAGAAAACTTTTAGGCTTACTACCGGCGCGGCCGGCGCGGCCCGCGCTCGCCGCCCGCCGCCCGCTGGCCCCGGCGCACCATGATCTGCCAGCCCGTCTCGGTGTCCATCTGCCGGGCGATCTGCTGGTCGCTCCTGCGGTTCGCCTGCAAGTCGTTCAGGGAGGCGATGCTGCGCTCAAGCTCCTCCTCCTCCGGCGAGACCTGGACAAAGCCCTGCCAGAACCGCCAGATTAGCGCCACCAGCAGGATCATCAGCAGCGCCGCGACGGCGAAAAGCAGGTATGCGGTGATCATTGTGGCTCCTGACGCGACACGATGCGGTATACATGCAGTATACCGCATCGCGCCGGCACAGAGTCTCCGGGGCTGCGCCTGGGCATGGCTAGTACACGTCCCTGGGGCTGCGCCCCAAACGCATCAACGTTAGGGCTGCCGCCCTAAAAACCGGCGTTGTTTTGGCAACAATGGCCAGCGAAGCTGGCCATTGTTGCCAAAACAACAAGAAATTCTGGGGGCCTGCGGCCCCCAAGCCCCCGCTCCAAGGCGTAACTTGATGCGCATGGGGCTGCGCCCCCACACCCCCACCGGGAGGTGAGGGCCTACTTCCGCATCGCCACCCCCAGCAGGCCCAGCAGCACATGGTAGGGCGGCGCGTTCTCCGGGTGCGACTCGAAGCGGGCGCGCTCAAACCACT
>JBAXES010000700.1:0-2538 GCA_037140315.1 Chloroflexales bacterium | reverse complement strand
CCCCCAGCAGCAGCTCGGCCGAGCGCAGCTTCCCGTTGTAGTTGAAGCCCATCGCGTGGCCGTGCGCGCCCACGTCGTGGATCACCAGCAGGTCGCCCACGGCCAGCTCGGGCAGAGCTCGGCCCACCGCGAACTTGTCGTTGTTCTCGCAGAGCGAGCCGGTCACGTCGTACACCATATCCGCCGGCGCCGACTCCTTGCCCGCCACGGTGATCTGGTGGTGGGCCCCGTACATCCCCGGTCGCATCAGGTTGGCCATGCTCGCGTCGGTGCCGGCGTAGCGCCGGTAGGTCGCCTTCAGGTGTCGCACCGCCGTGATCAGGTAGCCGTGCGGGCCGGTGATCACCCGCCCGCACTCCATAGCTAGGGCCGGCGGCTGCAGCCCCGCCCCCGCGAAGGTCGCCTCGTAGGCCGACCGCACCCCCGCGCTCACCGCACCCAAGTCCACCGCCCGCTCCTCCGGCCGGTAGGGGATGCCGATCCCGCCGCCTAGGTTGATCAGCTCAAATTTTATGTCAAGCTCCTGACTGATCTCAGCCGCCAGGCCGAAGAGCATGCGCGCCGTGGCCACAAAGTAGCCGCCGTCCAGCTCATTCGAGGCCAGCATGGTATGGAGGCCGAACCGCCGGATCCCGCGCTGGCGCGCGGCGGCAAAGCCCGCGCAGAGCTGATCGCGGGTACACCCGAACTTCGCCTCTTCCGGCCGACCAATGATCGCGTTACCCTCGCGCAGCGGGCCGGGGTTGTAGCGAAACGAGATCAGCTCGGGCAGGCCGGCGTGGCGCTCCAGGTAGTCCAGGTGGCCGACGTCATCCAGGTTGATCACCGCGCCGAGCCGCCTGGCCGCCTCAAACTCGGACGCCGGCGTGTTGTTCGAGCTAAACATGATCGCCGCGCCCGCCATCCCCGCCCGCTCGGCCAGCAGCAGCTCCGGCAGCGAGCTACAGTCGGCCCCGCAGCCCTCCTCGGCCAGGATCCTGAGGATGTGCGGGTTCGGCGTGGCCTTCACCGCAAAATAGTTGCGGAAGCCCGGCGCCCAGGCGAAGGCGCCCAGCAGCGCCCGCGCCGCCCCGCGCATGCCCGCCTCGTCGTAGAGGTAGAACGGCGTCGGGTGCCGCGCGGCCAGATCCCGCAGCTGCGCGGGCGTGATCGGGAGTCGCTTCTCAGACATTGACACCTCGTTATTCCTTATCAAGGCGGTGTCCATCTTCTGCGTGCTCGCCGTGCGTGGGGCGAGCGCAGAGGCCCTGCGCGCGCCCGCCCGGCGGGGCCGGCCCGCGCCAGCGCTGTAAGAAGATCATCTCGCCCAGAGATGGCGGGCGGGGTCAGCTGCGCTGACCCCGCCCGCCATCTCTGGGCTTCTTTCTTCTATTGCCGGCAGCGACACCCCCAGCGCCGGCCTACCTGTACACCCAGACGAACCAGAGCCGGAACGGCTCGCGGGTGACGGTGATCGTGTAGGTCTTGGTGATGGGGCTGGCCGCCAGGTAGGCCTTTAGGGCGGGCGGACTCTGGGCGGTGACCACCACGGTGATCGTGTTCGGGCCAACGTCGAGGCTGATCGGGTCCGAGGCGCTGCCCGAGCTGACCGCCACGCTATTCACGGTGATCGTGGCGAGCGGGTCGACGGTCGTGGGCGTCACGGTCAGGCTGCTCACGCTAAAGGCCACCGTCGCCGCGTAGTCCGTCGTGGCCGCATCGAAGGCCGGGCTCAGGCTGCCCGCGCTCAGGCCCAGCCCGCTCAGGTCGGCCGTGGGCTCGCGAGTGACGGTGATGTAGTAGAGCGTGGTGCCCCCCACATCGACGACGATCACAGTCTGGCCAACGACGAGGTCGATCGGGGCCGAGGCGCTGCCCGAGCTGACCGCCACGCTATTCACGGTGATCGTGGCGGACGGGTCGACGGCCGTGGGCGTCACGGTCAGGCTGCTCACGCTAAAGGCCACCGTGGCCGCGTAGCTCGTTATGGCCGCATCGAAGGTCGGGCTCAGGCTGCCCGCGCTCAGGTCCAGCCCGCTCAGGCCGGTGGAGCCGCTCAGCGTATGCGCGGCAGCGGTGCCGCCGCGGGCGGTGGGCGACAGGGCCAGGAGCAGGGCGGCCAGAGCCAGGGCCAGGGCGGCCAGAACCGCCGGGCGGCGGATGGTGGGAGGGGTAAAGAACGACATGGCAACACCCTTCGTACTGAAGAGAATACACCAAGCATACGTCGTGATTATACGATTCGCATGCCCGCCGCAGATTACCAAAGCTTGTATCTTTAGGCACATGGATGGTCACGCCGCCCGGTGACATAATGATTTTTCTCGGAGTGGCTGCGCCCCTCCAAACCTCCTCGCTATGCATCCGGTGCCGCAGCCGCCCTGGGGGGCGTGCAGCGCTGTATAATTGCCCCTATGCGCCACCCACATCACGCTATGCTGCTCCTGCTGCTGCTCCTCGCGGCCTGCTCCGGCCCGCCGCCGGTCGTCGAGCGGCCATCCCCCGCGCCGCCGACCGCAGGGCAGGCCACGCCATTGCCGCGCCCCGCGCCCACCGCCC
>JBAXES010000699.1:0-2541 GCA_037140315.1 Chloroflexales bacterium | reverse complement strand
GGAGGCGGGGGGTAAAGAAAATCCCCGCAGTGGGGAACAGCCACAGCGGGGATTTGAGGGGATTTTCTGCAATTTGGCCGGTGAACCGATTGACGGCTAACGGCCAAACTGCTATCCTATCAAGACCCAGCGCCTGTTCCGCGCCTGGTTAGTTTCAATCAATAGCCCTGGTGTTCCCCTTTTGCCTGCAAAAACTTGGGGGGAATGCCGGGGCTATTGAGTCCCCGGCCACCTAGACTATTGACTGCTGGCCGTATGGTAGCACGCGCATTCGCGACTCGTCAAGTGGCGGCTCCACCTACGTAGCACACGTGATCCCTATGCGCCGGTTCTCCGTTGTGATGATGCGCAAAATGTAAACAATGTTTACCTATCTACCCGATATCAGGATATTTTCTTGCGCATCCGCGCGCGCGTCGTGAGAACCGCGCGGTATCGATCGCCCTCCCCTATCTGATCGAGGAATGTCCGCAGCTTGAGTGATCGCCGCTTGCTGCGCTGCTCGTTGTAGCGTGACAGCAGCTCCAGGTTTGACGGCTTCTGCTTTTTGGCGTCCACAAGCGCACGAAGTGCCTCCACCTCCTCATTGAGACGTGTGTTCTCTTTGTGTGTGGCGATGGTCACCTCGTAGGCTTTGAGAGAATAGCGAACGGCCGCGTTTGTCAGAACCCCCGCGTTTTGGAGGTATTCGAGCAGGCCGGGGCGTAGGCTCTCGTCAACCTCGAGTATGTGCGCTTCGTACGCCAGCATTGCAGCCCAGGCCTCCCGGAGGATGGGCGGCATCTCATTAACATTTAGATCATCCATGGCTACCCTCGCTCTGTACCCTGCCTCTCGGCCCGCATCGGGCGAAGTATAGCGCATGCTAGGCAGCGGCCCCACGCGCGCCCAGGGCGCGGCGCAGCACCTCAGCCACCCGGCGGGCGGCCTGGGCGTAGCCGTCGCCGGCGCGGCGGCCCCCGTTCAGCTCGGCGGCCAGGTCGGAGAGGCTCCTCCCGTCGAGGAAGGCGGCCAGGATGCGCGCGTCCTCGGCGGTGAGGGCTGGCGCGTCCTGATGCGGTCGTAGGGGCAGGGTGGCGGCCCCTACGGAAGCCCCTACGGAAGCCCCTACGGCCAGGGGCGGGCGGAAGCCCAGGGCGCGGCCCTCCGGAGGGGCCGCCGGCGCGGCGGGCGCAGGGGCGCGGCCCAGCAGCGCGGCCACCCGCGCCACGTCGGCGGGCGTCATCTGCGGGATCGTCACGCGGCGGAAGTCGCCGGCGGTGTCGAGCAGGTACGCGCCCCCGGCGGGCAGCTCCAGCAGGTCGCCCGGAAGGTCGGCGGCGGCCATGCCGGTCAGCATGCGCGCCTGGGCGGGCCTCAGCCGGTGGACATACGCGCTGGCCAGCGAGTCGCGCAGCTCGGTGCCCCCAGCTCGGGCCGCGCTCCACACCTGCCCGCACACCATGGCGTACAGGCCGAGCTTCCGGCCCTCCTGGCCCAGGCCCTCGACGAGGGCGGCCAGGGGCTCGGCCAGCTCGCCGCGCTGCAGGGCGCTGAACTCATCGGCGATGAAGAGCAGCCCGGGGCCACGGGCGCCGCCCCTCCGGCGGGCCAGCTCGTCGGCCACCAGCGCGACGGCCGCCAGCATCTCGCGGGGCGACTCGGCGGGCGCGCAGCGGAAGGCGGCCCGCATCGGGGCCAGGCGCGCGGCCAGGCTCTCGGCGTTGCTGGCGTGCGGGTCGAGGATAACCAGCTCAGAGCCGTGTAGCGCGGCCTGGGCGGCTAAAAAGGTGGCCGTCCAACTCTTCCCAGAGCCCGACAGGCCCCCCACCGCGCAGCTGTACAGGTCGAGCCACGAGCCCTCGACCGGCCTTCCATCGGCGTACCCCAGCAACATGGGGTTTCCCGGCCCCACGCGCCCCCCGTCCAGCAGCTGGGCGAAGCTGGGCACCGGCGCGGCGGCCTCGCTAGCGGCCAGCAGGGGCAGCGCGGCGGCCTCGGCGCGGTACGCGTTGTGCGGCGCGAAGGTCAGGGCGTGGGGCACCAGGGCGCGGCGCGCGTCCTCGATCCGGGCCTGGTGGAAGCCGGCCAGCGCGGCGCGGGCGGCGTCCTGATCGCCGGCCCAGACGGGCAGCAGGCCGGCGCTGTTCGGCGTGCGCTCGTGGCGGTAGCGGGCCAGGTGGGCCACGCCCAGCCCGCCCAGGTAGAGCAGGCCCCCGGCCAGGGCCACGGCGGGCAGCACGCGCCAGAACGCGCCGAGGGCCACGTCAAGCGGTGCCAGGGCCTCGGCCTGTGCGTCGAGCCGGCGCAGCTCGGCAACCTGGGCATCATCGCGGGCGGCGGCCACGGGGCTGTAGCTGGGCGGGTCGAGGGTGCGGACGGCGGCGGCGGCCAGGGCGGCCACCAGGGCCAGGCCGATAACGGCCAGCAGGGCGGTTCCGAGAGGGCGCATAAGCTACTCCTTATGCTATATTGGGTTCTGCGCCGGGGCTACTCCCTCGGCGGGGCCTCCGGCGGTTGCACGTCGGGGGCCGCTTTATGTCTTACGGGCCAGTATAGGGG
>JBAXES010000698.1:0-2548 GCA_037140315.1 Chloroflexales bacterium | reverse complement strand
CTGTTAAGGGTTGTGGGACGCCTGCCCTGTCGGCGGACGTAGCACGGCACTGAGGGCAGGCGTCGCACAAGCCTCGAGGGAGGAAACCGCGGAATGCCACGCGGTGGTGGCGAGAACGACCTACGTGGCTATGGGGATTTGAAGGGTCGCGCTTGAGCTGAATGTTGCCAGCGTGCCGTTCAAGCAAAGGGGGGCTTTGCTGGGATGCCAGGCACCAGAGAGGATTCGGTGCATTGTTCGGTGACTTGTCGAGCGAGAAATGGCGTTGTCGTGCCGTAGGGCAAAAGGGTCCGCTATCGGCCCTGGACGCTGAAGAGCAGACGGATGGTTGTGAGATCGACAGGTGAGTACATTCATGCTGCGTGTCGATGTGGCGGTGCACGGATAGGTTGCCCGCGCGCGAACGTGTCGATGATATGCATCGGCGCACCACAGTCCGGGCAAACGAATGTCGGCTGAACGGAGCTACCCGGCGCATCAGTTTCCTGAGATTGAGCCTCCTCGGGTACTACATGGAGCAACTCACGAGCCTTGGCGAGGTTGTCCTTGCGCTCGGCATTGGCGATCAGGCCGTAGTGGCGGATGCGGTGAAATCCGCTGGGCAGCACATGCAATAAGAAGCGGCGGATGAACTCATCGGCGGCAAGGGTCATGGTCTTGTGCCGCGTGCGTCCCTTGGCCCGGTAATCCTTCCAGCCGAAGGTGACACCGCGCTCGTCCAGGGCAACGAGTCGCCGGTTGGAGATCGCCACTCGGTGGGTGTAGCGCGAGAGATACGCGAGCACCGCCGCCGGCCCGGCAAAGGGGCGCTTGGCATAGACCACCCACTCACACTTGCGCAGCGGCACGAGCCAGTCGGTGAAGACCGTCGCATCGGCCAACTCGGCGTACTCACCAAAGAATTGCAACTGACCGAGGCGATGCGCTTTGGCCAATTCTTCGAGAAATCGCCTTCGAAACAGCCGCGAGAGCACGCGCACCGGGAGGAAGAAACCCGGCTTGCAGGCCACCCAGCGCTCGCCATCGGGTGACAGCCCTCCGCCGGGGACGATCCCATGCACGTGGGGATGATGCGTGAGCGCCGATCCCCAGGTGTGCAGGACTAAGGTTGCGCCGATCTGTGCCCCCAGGTGCTTCGGATCAGCGGCGATGGTGCGCAGCACCTCGGCCGCCACCTCGAACAACAGGCCATAGATCACGGCTTTGTTGTAATAGGCGACGGCGCTGATCGGTGCCGGCAATGTGAACACCACGTGGTAATAGTCCACAGGCAGCAGATCGATCTGACGGGCCTCGAGCCAGCGACGCGCGGCGTTACCCTGGCACTTCGGGCAATGCCGATTGCGGCAGGAGTTGTAGGCGATCTGGGTATGCTCACAGGCTTGGCAGTGCAATACATGCCCGCCCAGGGCCGCACTGCGGCACTGCTCGATCGCTGACATGACCTTGAGCTGCCCTAGGCTCAGGTGGCCGTGCTGAGCCTGACGCCAGGCCGGCCCGTGGGTGCGGAAGATATCCGCGACCTCCAGGGCGAGACGCCCCACGGCGGCAGGCTACGAGGTTGGCAGGGTATCCAGAGGACTGACCACCTCGCGCAGCAGGTCGGTGGCCACCTGGGCATACAAGGCCGTGGTCTCCAACTTCTTGTGCCCGAGCAGGACCTGGATCACGCGGATATCCACCTTCTGCTCCAGGAGGTGGGTGGCGAAACTGTGGCGCAGGGTGTGCATCGAGACGCGCTTGTCGATCTGTGCCGCCTCTGCGGCAGAACGCACGATCCGGTTGAGTTGGCGGGTGCTGAGCGATTCGATCGGATTCATTCCGGGAAACAGCCAGCCCCCATCGAGCATCCTGCCTTGGCCCCGGGCAAATTTCCACCAAGCACGCAGGCGCTCAAGTAGCACCGGGGAGAGCATGGCGTAGCGATCCTTGCTGCCTTTGCCCCTCTCGACGCGCAGGGTCATGCGCTCACTGTCAACGTCACCGACCTTCAGCGCCACGACCTCACTGGCGCGCAGTCCTGTTCCGTAGGCAACCGCGAGCACCGTCCGGTGCTTCAGATTACCGGCAGCGGCAATGAGACGCCCCGCCTCCTCACGACTCAGAACCACCGGCAGCGTCCGAGGCACGTGAACCGGCTGCATCTTGGCCATCAACTCGCCATGGCCGAGCGTGACATCGAAGAAGAACTTCAGCCCAGTAATGGTCGCGTTGAGCGTGATCGGAGAGATGCCACGATCAACCAAGTGCAGCTGAAAGCTTCTCAAGTCCTCAACGGTGGCTGTGTCCGGAGATCGTCCCAGATACTTCGTGAGTTTGCGCACGGCACGGATATAGCCATCCTGCGTGTGCTGGGCGAGCTTGCGCATCCGCATGTCTTCGATCATGCGTTCGCGCAGTTTGCCTTTGCTTTGCGTTGCTGAGTCCATGGTTCTGTTCCTTTGGGTAACGAGGCGGGTTGCCTCAGTTCCCAACATAAACAGAACCCTGCTTGAGCTACACACCGACGCTACAACGAAGCTCCCCTACCGCGCGAGCGGTTTAGTCC
>JBAXES010000697.1:0-2552 GCA_037140315.1 Chloroflexales bacterium | reverse complement strand
AAGCACAGCTCCAGCGAGAGCGGGCGGCCCAGGGCTGCGGCGTGGTCGCGCACGGTGCCGAGGGCCTGGGCGCCGGCGGGGTCTTCGCTGAGGGCGCGGTAGAGCCGGCGGCCGATGCGCCAGGGCGCGTCGGCGCGCACGCGGCCGGCGTTCCAGAGCCCTGCGGTGCCTAGGCGCTCGCGCTCGCCAGGGCTGAAGCTGAAGCTGCGCTCCTGGGCCGCGTTCCATGCGGTTGGGTAGGCCGGGTCCTGGAGGGCGTCGAGGGCGCGCAGGATGAGACCGACGTCGCCGGGCGGGATGGGCGCCGGCAGGCGGCTCTCGCGGGCCCCGAGGACGTCGGACTCCCAGCGCAGCAGAGCACCGCCGCGGACCGGGCGGAAGATCAGGCGCAGGATGATCGGGTCGCTTGGGCTGGTCATCGGGCTCTTCCTTACGCTACACTCGTGAAGATGCGCGGCCTTTCAGGGGCGGGCTCTCACCTCTTGATCGCCCAAGGGTGCGGACGATGCGAAACCCCAGGTGGGCGACGCGCTGGCCGGGGCGGAGCCAGGAGGAGGCGCCGCAGCGCAACTCCTCGGCCTTTGAGTCGAAGGCGCCGCCCTTGATCACCGGGGTCTCACCGGGGTTCACATCCTCGCAGGGCTCCGCTGACTCGGAACTCTCCGCCAGGCTGGCGGTCCACTCCCAGACATTGCCGGACAGATCTTGGGCTCCGCATACGGCTGTGCCGCCTGGGAAGGCGCCGACGGGCGCGGGTGCCGCCATCCCAAGCGCGGCGAAGGCGGCGCGGGCGTCCGTGGGGGGCTGGTCGCCCCAGGGGTAGCGCCGCCGGTCGGTGTGGCGGGCCGCTCGCTCCCACTCGATGGCGGTGGGCAGACGCAGCCACTCATCGGCGCTAAGCCAGCCGGCCTGGTGGCCAACTGCGCTGAGCCAGACGCAGTAGGCGCTGGCCTCATACCAGGAGACTCCGACCACCGGCTGCGCTGGCGCTCGGTACTCGGTCGCCTCCCAGTAGGCGGGCTGGTGGGCTGGGGGCGGGGCGAGCCAGCCCGCCTCGCTCCACCAGCGGTGCTCGGTGTAGCCCCCGGCCGCGATAAAGTCGCGGAACTCGGCGTTGGTGACCGGGAAGCGGGCGATCTTAAGGCTGTGCCCGAGCTCGACGTGGCGCAGGCTGCCGGCGCGGGCGCGGCGCGCGGGGCCCTCATCGCCACACCAGAACGGCCCGGGCGTGATCGGGCACCAGTAGGCGCTGGCGCTCTGATCGGCTCCGCTAGCCTCGCCGGAGCTCATATCGAGCCGCCGCGGGTCGCCTAGGCGGCCAAGGATCGTCCCGGTGGCGATCCTGCTGTCCAGAGAGGCTGCGGAGTTGGCAATCAGGGCGAGCAGGGCCTCGACCACGGCCCCCCAGGCGCGCTGGGTGGCTCCATTGCGGCCAATATCGAGCAGGCACTCGCCAGCCAGCACCACGGCGCGGTCGCGGGGCGCGGGCGCGGCGAGCAGATGCAGGAGGAGGCGCTGGGCCTCGCGCTGCGGCGCGGCGGCGATGGCGAGGCGCAGCACCTCGCGCCAGCGGGCCGAGCCGCTGTAGCGGTGGAAGAGGTTGTCGGGGTCATCGACCGTGACCGACTCGATCAGGCCGCGGGCCGCCAGGTACTCCTCGAAGGTGAGGTGCAAGAACCCGAAGCGGCGGTAGCCACGCTCCTGGAGCAGGCCGGTGTCGCGGCGCATTAGCTCGATGAAATCTTGGGCCAGGCGGCGCGCCCGCCCGCGCGGCAGCCCGTCGGTCTGGGCGAGGGTGGCGGCGATGCGCGACTCGAGGTCGTCCTGATCGACGAGTCCGCCGGGCTGGTCGCCGTGGATCCAGAGGGCCACTGGGCCGAGGAGGTTGACCACAAAGCGCTCGTCGAGCCGCTCGTTGCCGAGGTAGAGGTCGACCGGGCGGCCGGAGAGCGAGCGGGCGCGGTTCCAGGTCTCGGCCAGGGCCTCGACACAGAGGCGGTAGAGGTCAACGCGGCGGTCGGGCAGGCACGCGCCCTGGTTGTGGATGAGGGCCAGGATGGTGAGCAGGAGCGGGTTGCGGGCCAGGGCGGCCACATTGGCGTCGGCGAAGACGGCGGCGGCCAGCGAGCGGGCGTGCTGCGCCACGCGGATGGCGAGCTCGGTGGCCGAGGCGTCGCGGACGAGATCGTGGTACAGGTCGCCGCTCTCGGGCCAGACCGGCTCGGCCAGCGACTCGTAGGCGTGGCTCCAGCGATCAATGAAGGTCTGGATCTGCTGATCGCTCAGGGGCTGGATGACCACGCTGGTGAAGAGGCGCGTGTCGAGGGGCGCGTCATCGTAGCCGACGCTGCGGCTTGTGGCGATGAATCGATTGCCCTGGGCGTCCCACTCGTGTACAAAGGCCTCTAGGCAGCGGATGATCCCCGGGCGGTCCTCGCGCACTTCGTCGAGGCCGTCGAGGAGCAGCAGGGCGTGGCCCATGGCGAGGGCGTGGGTGAAGAGCGGGCCGTAGTCGGGCTGCGAGAGGCCGGCGTAGTACTCGCTCAGGTAGG
>JBAXES010000696.1:0-2554 GCA_037140315.1 Chloroflexales bacterium | reverse complement strand
GGCTCTAGCAGGGCGACCCGCGCGTCGCGGGCGGCCATGGCCCGCAGCAGCGCCGCCGACTCGTCCGTTGAGCCGTCGTCGATCGCTAGCAGCTCGAAGTCGCCCAGCGTCTGGCGGCTGATCGAGGCCAGGCAGGCCGGCAGGGTGGTCGCCGCGTCGCGGAAGGGCATGATGATCGAGATGGTGGGCATGGGAAAGCTCAAAGCTGAAAACGGAAAGCGGAAAGCGGAAAGCGTAATGCTCGCATTATAGCTTGACATCTATGGCTCGTGGGTTATAGTAGTGTATAAGTAACACTAAATACAGCCGGAGGCCAGATGAACACTGCCGACCAGCGCACCGCCGAGGGCATCCTCTTCACCGACCAGTACCAGCTGAGCATGGCCCAGCTCTACTTCCGCCAGGGCATCCACGAGCGCCCGGCCCAGTTCGATCACTTCTTCCGACGCTACCCAAACTACGGCATGCACGAGGCGGGCTACTGTGTGAGCGCCGGCCTGGAGTGGCTGCTCGACTGGATGCAGGAATCCCGCTTCCGCGACGAGGACATCGCCCACCTGCGCAGCCAGCGCACCCGTATCGGCGGCCAGATGTTCGGCGACGATTTCCTGACCTACCTGCGTGAGCAGGGCAACTTCTCGCGCATCAGCCTAAGCGCCATCCCCGAGGGCCGGGTGGTTCACCCCAACGTACCGCTGACGGTGGTGCGCGGCCCCCTGGCCATGGCCCAGATCCTTGAGACGCCCCTGCTCAACCAGCTCAACTACCAGACCCTGATCGCCACCAAGGCCGCGCGCATCCGCGAGGTCAGCCGGGCCGCGATGGTGCTGGAGTTCGGCCTGCGCCGCGGCCAGGACCGCGGGGCCAACGCGGGCTCGCGGGCCGCCCTGATCGGCGGCGCCGACTTCACCTCGAACGTCGGCCTGTCGCACATCCTGGGCTACCCGCCCAAGGGCACGCACGCCCACGCGCTGGTGCAGGTCTTTATGGCCCTCGGCCACAGCGAGCTGGACGCCTTCCGCGCCTACGCCGAGAGCTACCCCGACGACTGCCTGCTCCTGGTCGATACGGTGAGCACCCTGGAGAGCGGCGTGCCCAACGCCATCCGCGTCTTCGAGGAGCTGCGCGCCGACGGCCACACGCCCATGGGCATCCGCCTGGACTCGGGCGACCTGGCCTACCTCGCTGTGCAGTCGGCGCGTATGCTCGACGTCGCCGGCTTCTCGGATGTCTCGATCGTGCTCTCGAGCGACCTGGATGAGCTAGTGATCTGGCAGATCCAGTCACAGATCGCTGACGAGGCCCGGCGCCACGGCGTCGACGCCGATGCGGTGATCCGCCGGCTCGTGTACGGTGTGGGCACGCGCCTGGTCACCTCCCACGGCGAGGGCGCCCTGGGCGGGGTCTATAAGCTGGTTGCGCTCCAGGAGGGCGACGTCTGGCACCCGGCGATCAAGCTCGCCGACACGCCGAACAAAATGACCAACCCCGGCCTCAAGCAGGCCTGGCGGATCTATGACCAGCGCGGCCAGGCCACCGCCGACCTGGTGACGCTGGAGGGCGAGGATCCGCGCCAGGGGGCGCAGATCACCCTGCGCCACCCCGGCGATCACAGCCGCCACCGGGTGCTGCGCCGAGACGAGATCAGCGCTGTCGAGCCGCTGCTGGCTGAGGTGCTGCGCCGGGGCCGCCCGACCTCCCCGCCGCCGACGATTGAGCATATGCGTGATCTGCGCCGGGCCGATGTGGATCGTCTCGACACCGGCGTGCGCCGGATCATGAACCCGCATATCTACCACGTCTCGCTGAGCCAGCAGCTCTGGGACCTGAAGCAGCAGCTGCTCAGCGAGATGGGGAGGTAGGGGCGGTGCAGCCGCCCCAGAATGATGTATTGTTGTGCCACAATAGGCCAGCTTCGCTGGCCTATTGTGGCACAACAATACATGTTTTTAGGGTAGAGTACACATGGAAATGTTAGAGCATATTCTCTCTGAGCGCGATGCGCAGGCACCGATTGGCGCGCTCGCTGAGGTGCTCGCGCCCGGCGCGGGCGCGCGGGCCGTGGCCCGTGGCGGGGCCTGGCTCGATCGCCGGCGGGTGGCCGACCCTGACGCGCGCGGTGCGGCGGGCTCAACCCTGGCCCTGCGCCTGCCGCCGGGAGGCGTCTACGCCGATCTGGAGCTCGGCGCGGGCACCATCGCCTACGAGGACGCGTGGCTGATCGCGCTCCACAAGGGCATGGGCTGGTATGTGGGGGCCACGCCCTGGGATGTGCTGGGCAACGCCCTGGCGGCCCTCGGGCGCTACCTCGTGTCACGCGACGGCGCGGCCCCGCCGCTGCACCTGGCCCACCGGCTCGACCGTGACACGACCGGGGTGCTGCTGATCAGCAGGTCGCCGCAGGCCAACGCGGCGCTCACGGCGGCCTTCGCCGGCGGGCAGGTGGCCAAGACCTACCGCTGCCTGGTGGCCGGGTCGCCGCCGGACGCGGGCGAGATCCATAGCGGGCACGGGCGGGCGTCCGGCGGGCGCTGGCGGGTCTACCCGCTAGGGG
>JBAXES010000695.1:0-2574 GCA_037140315.1 Chloroflexales bacterium | reverse complement strand
ACCCAGGTCGCCGCCGGGGTGACGGCTCAGGATTTGGCCGCCGCCCAATCTCAGCTGACCCAGGCCAACGCGGCGCTGGCGAACCTGCTCGATGGCCCGACGCGCACCGAGGTGACCCAGGCCCAGGCCGCCCTCGACCAGGCCCAGTCTAACTTGGCCAACCAGCGCGACGTACTCTCGGCCGCCAAGACCAACGCCCAGCTCCAGATCGACCAGGCGGCCAACGGCCTGCGCAACGCCCAGGACACCTACTCACGGATCTACTGGGATAACCGCAGGCTGGAGTCGCTGCCCGGCAATTTGCCGCAGACCCTGATCGACGCCGAGGCCGCCGCCCAGCGCGCCGTCGATAGCGCCGAGGCCGCCCTGGGCCAGGCCAAGGTGTCCCTAGAGACGGCGCGTCAGGCCGAGGCCGACGGCATCGCCACGGCCGAGGCCCGCGTCCGCGACGCCCAGGCCCGCCTCGACCAGCTTGTCGCCCCCTCCGACGCCGACAAGGTGGCCGCCGCCCGCACCCGCGTGGCCGCCGCGCAGGCGAACCTCACCAAGTTGCGCGGCCCCGCCCGCAGCAGCCAGCTCAGTGTCGCCGCCGCCGGGGTCTCCCAGGCCGAGGCCGCCCGCGCCCAGGTGGCCGCCCCCGTCCGCGACGTCGATCTGACTGTGGCCCACGTGGCGATCGACGCTGCCAAGGTGGCGCTCGACCAGGCCAAGCTCGACCTCGACCAGGCCACCCTCAGCGCGCCGATCGCCGGCACGGTGGCCAAGATCGATATGGATGTCGGCGCCCTCGCCGGCCCCACTGGCCCCGCCATCATCCTGGCCGACCTCTCCAGCTGGCGGGTTGAGACCGAGGACCTGACCGAGCTGGAGGTGGTGAAGCTGAGCGCGGGCCAGGCCGTCACCGTCACCTTCGACGCCCTGCCCGACGTGAGCCTGCCCGGCACGATCACGCAGATCAAGCCGATGGGCAGCAACCGCCAGGGCGACATCGTCTACACCGTGGTGGTCGCCCTCCAGAAGGAGGAGCCGCGCCTGCGCTGGAATATGACCGCTGTGATGACCGCGACACAATAGGTAGCACCATGAGGGCGTGGGGCGGCGTATAATAGCGGGCGCGGCAATCAAGCCATCGACCATGCAGGAGCTAATCACGTGGGTACTGTGCTCTCTGTGCTCGGCTACGCGCTCATCCCAGCCGTGGCGGTCATCTTCGGCGGAATCATCGCGGCGTTCCGCGCCCCTGGCCCGGGGGTTCAGGGCTACATCCAGCACTTTGCGGCCGGGGTGGTGTTCGCGGCGGTGGCCGGCGAGGTGCTGCCGGAGATCATGCGCGAGCGCACACCGCTGCCGGTGCTGATCGGCTTCTCATTCGGCGTCATCGCCATGCTTAGCGTGAAGTGGCTCGCCGAGCGGATGGGCGGCCACGTAGAGGGCGAGGGCGGGAACCCCCTATCGCTGCTGATTACGGTCGGCATCGACTTTCTGATCGACGGGCTGCTCGTGGGGATCGGGTTCGCGGCCAGCGCCACGACGGGCGTCCTGCTCACGGTGGCGCTGACGCTTGAGGTGATGTTCCTCGGCCTGTCGACCGCCGCCACCTTCGCCAAGGCCGGCGCGCCGCGCGGCCGGCTGGTCGCGACGAACGCGGGACTCGCGCTCATGATCATGATCGGCGCGCTGCTCGGGGCCACCCTGCTGGCCGGACTCTCCGGCCCCTGGCTCGAGGGGGTGCTGGCCTTCGGAGCGGCGGCCCTGCTCTACCTGGTGACGGAGGAGTTGCTGGTTGAGGCCCACAAGCTGCCAGACACCCCGCTGATGACGGCCGGGTTCTTCTTCGGCTTCCTGGTGCTCTTCCTGATCGAGATGGCGGTGGCCGCGCCGGCGGGGTGAGGCATGCCTACGGGCGCAGTAGCCGCGCGCTGCTGCGCCCGTATGGCGATCAGCTGAGCGCGCCCTCGGCGGCATAGGCCGCGCGCAGGAGCGTCGGCTCCTCCCAGGGGCGGGCGACGAGCTGGAGCGAGAGCGGCAGGCCGTCGGCGCTCTTTCCGACAGGGATGCTGATCGCCGGCCAGCCAAGGCCGTTGAAGGGGTTGGTAAAGGTGGTGGCCGAGGGCACGCCGAGGGGCGGCGCGAGGCCGGGCACGCTGGGCAGGGCCAGGATGTCGATCTGCTGGAAGATCGCCGCCATGCGCCGGCGCAGGGCCGCGCGGGCCTGCTGGGCCGCGACGAAGGTGGCCGGGCCGTAGACGAAGGCGGCCAGAATGCGCTGGCGCATAAACTCGCCGTAGTCGTCCAGGCGCGCGCGCAGGTTGGGCGTGTGGAAGGCGGCCGCCTCTATCGCCAGGATCACCGGGTTGATCACCTGGAGCATCGCGATCTCGGGGATGTCGATCTCGACCACGGTGGCCCCGGCGGCGCGCAGAGCCTCGGCGCCGCGCCTGACCGCCGCCAGGGTCTCGGCGTCGGCCAGCGGTTTGCCAGTGCCGTCGTCGCCGAGCAGGCCCGCGCGCAACCCACGGGCCGAGCCGGCCAGCGTGGCGGCGCGGAAGGCCGGGGCCGGGCGCAGGGTGCGCC
>JBAXES010000694.1:0-2585 GCA_037140315.1 Chloroflexales bacterium | reverse complement strand
AGGCCAGGGGGGCGGCGCCGTCATCCAGCCTTGTGTTGGGCAGCGGCAATATCGCAGCCCCGCCCTGCGCCGCTCGGCCCTGGCCGCCCTCCAGCCCCGCCCAGCCGACGACTCCCTACAGCTGCTCGGCGCCGCCCTGGCCCTCGCCGGGCACGACGAGGACGCCACCGCCGACCTGCTGGCCGCCGTGGCCCAGCTCCCGCAGCGCGAGGCCACCGGCCTGAGCGCGCGCCACGCCCTGTCCGGCCAGGCCGGGCCAGCCACACGCGTCGCGGCCCTGGGCCTGCTGGCCGCCCGGCCCGGCAGCGCGCCCCTGCTCCAGCGCTTTCTGGTCGCCGAGGGCATGCCTACGGCCCTGCGCGCCGCCGCCGCCCGACTCCTCGGCGCGACCGGCGGGGGCGCGGACGTCCCGCCCCTGCGCCGCATCCTCCTGGGCGACCGACCGACCCTCCTGCGCCGGGCCGCGGCCGCCGGCCTGGCCGACCTCGCCCGCGCCCCCGGCAGCCGCGGGGCCGCTGTCGCCGCCCTGATCGCCGCCATCGCCCGGCCCGATATCGACGCCGCCCTGACCGCCCGCAGCGCCGCCGCCCTGGGCGCCGCCGGGGCCACGCAGGCGATCCCCGCCCTGACCAGCCTGCTCGACCATGGGCGCCCGGCCGCTATGCGCGCCACCTGGCTCGCCGCCGCGCCCGACCTCGGGCACACCCCGGCAGAGCTGTGGCCGACCCTCGGCCTTGAGCCATCCACGCGCACCGTCCTCCTCGACAGCCTGGCCTGCGGCGAGACAGCGGCCGACCAGCCGAGCAGCCTAGAGGAGCTCGGCGCCAGGCAAGCCGATCAGGTGGCCAGCGCCGCCGCCGAGGCGCTGGCCGCCATCGCTGGGCTGCGCCCGGCCCTGGCCAGCGACCTGTGCTCACGCATCCGGCGGGCGATCCTCGACGCGCCGGGGCCGCACCCGCCCGCAGGCCTCCTGCGCGCTCTGGCCCACGCCGCCGGCGAGCGCGTGGCGGTCGAGCTGGCGACGATCCTGGACGCCCCCTCGGGCACGCCTTCCCTACACTGGGCGACCCTCGACCAGCTCGACCACACGCCGCAGGCCGCCGACTGGCTCCTGGAGCGCCTGCGATCCGCCACCGACGACACCTTCACCCGCAGCAAGCTGGTCGAGATCATCGGCGGCATGGGCGACCTGAGGGCGACGCCGGCCCTGCGCGCCATCGCCATCAGCCCGGCGGGCGACCCGCACCTGCGCGCGTGCGCGATCGACGCCCTCGGCCGGATTGGCACCGGCGATGCCGGGGTAGCCCTCCTGCAGATCGCAAAAGACAGCGAGGCCCCGCCGCCGCTGCGCGCCGCAGCCATCGACGCGCTGCCAGAGCCGCTGGCCGACCCGGCCCGCGCGGCGCTGCGCCAGATCGCGCGGGCCGAGGGCCTCGCGCCGCCCCTGGTCGCCGCAGTCGGCCAGCGCCTCGCCCGCGCCGGCGAGCGTGAGGTCCTGCCACTCCTGCTGCGCGCGGCGCAGAGCGAGCAGCTGCAGGAGTCGACCGCCGCAATTGACGCCATCGCCGCCCTCGGCGACCAGAGCGCCGCGCCGCTGCTTGTGCGGATCAGCCAGAGCCCCATCGCCGCGCCGAGCGTGCGCCTGGCCGCCGTCGCGGCCCTGCTGCGTCTCGACGGCCCGGCGCACCTGCCGCTGCTCCAGGCCTACCTCGAGTCGCCCCTGCCGCCCCTGCAGATCCTGGCCCACCAGATCCTGGCCCAGATCGACCCCAGCGACACGCACCTGATCGGGCCGGTGACCGCCATGGGCGCGCCCCTGGCCCTGCGCCTCGCCGCCCTGGAGCGGCTGAGTGCGCGCTCCCCCGCGATCAGCTTGCTCGCCGCGATCATCGAGCGCCCCGACGAACCGCCGCAGCTGCGGCTGGGCGTCGCTCGGGCGCTGGGGCAGACCGGGCAGGCCGAGGCGGCCCACGCCCTCCAGGCGGCCCTCGCGGCGGGCGGGCCGCCGCTGCTCCGCCGCCGCTATATCACGGCCCTGGGCGACCTGGCCGCCGCGCAGGGCGAGGCCGGGGCGGCTGCGCGGGCCATCATCGCCGCCCTCACCCAGGGCGACGCCGCCCCCGCCGAGGAGCGCCACTGGGCCGCCGAGATCCTCCTTGATCGCGCACTACCGAAGGACATCCTATGACAACGACGATCATGGTCATCGACGACGAGCCGCTGATCGGCCAGCTGCTGCGCTACCAGCTCAGCGACGCCGGCTACGCGGTGGCGACCTACCAGAGCGGCCGCGCGGCCCTGCTCCAGCTCCCCCAGGTCCAGCCCGACCTCGTGCTGCTCGACGTGATGATGCCCGAGATCAGCGGCTACGACCTCTGCCACGAGATCCGCGCCTTCTCACAGGTGCCGGTGATCATGCTCACGGCCAAGCACGGCGACGACGATATTGTGGCCGGCCTCACCATCGGCGCCGACGACTATATCGGCAAGCCCTTCAGCGCGCCCCAGCTCATCGCCCGCGTCGAGGCGGTGCTGCGCCGCGCGGGGCGGGCGCCCGCCCCGCGGCCCGCGCGCCCGCGCCCCGC
>JBAXES010000693.1:0-2593 GCA_037140315.1 Chloroflexales bacterium | reverse complement strand
ATCTGGCAGCACCTCCCCGATCTGTCCCCCCTCCGCGGCGACCAGTTCGGCGACTACAGCGACCGCAGCGAGACGCGCCACAGCGACCCGCTGGCGATCACGCAGCTGCTGCTCACGTACCATCTGCTGCGCCAGTACGCCGGGGTGGAGGATCTGCCCTTCGCCCGCCCGGTAGCTGCCCTGAGCCGCATGAGCCAGACCGATACCTCAACGGTGGGCCGGTAGTTGGGAGGGGGTAGGGGGTAGGGCTATCCTCTATCCCCTACCCCTTATGCAGCGGCAGTCGGATGATGAAGGTGGCCCCCTCGCCAACTGCGCTCTCGACGGAGACGTCGCCGTCGTGGGCCTGGGCGACCCACTGGACGATGGCGAGGCCGATCCCGGCGCCGCCGGCGCGCTGGGCGCGGGAGCGGTCGGCGCGGTAGAAGCGCTCGAAGACGCGCGGCAGATCCTCGGGGGCGATGCCCGGCCCGCCGTCGCGCACCCGCAGGTAGGCCGCCGCCCCGTCCTGGTCGAGGGCCACCGTCACCACCCCGCCGGCGGGGCTGTGCTGGAGGGCGTTGGCCACTAGGTTGATCAGCGCCTGCTTGATCCGGTCGCGGTCGCCCCGGATCTCCACCTGCTCGCCAAGCTGCGGGCGCAGGGCCACCCCCTCAGCCAGAGGCCGCAGCTCACGCACCACCTCCAGCACTAGATCATCGAGGGCCAGCGGCGCGTGGCGTAGCTGGATCCCCGCCTCGGCCTGCGCCATCAGCAGCAGGTCGTTGGCCATGCGGGCGAGGCGGATCACCTCGCGCAGCAGGTCGGCCGTCATCTCGGCGTGGTCCTCTGCGTCGCGCACCACCCCGCGCTGCAGCAGCTCCAGGTGGCCGCGCATCGCCGTGAGCGGCGTGCGCAGCTCGTGGCTCACGTCGGCCACGAAGCGGCGCTGGGTCGTGAAGAGGTGCTCCAGGCGCTCCAGCATCGCGTTGATCGTGTCGGCCAGCGCCCCGACCTCATCGGTGGTGGCGGGCGCGGGCACGCGGCGGGCGAGGTCGGCGGCCTGGAAGATCTGGCGGGCGGTGGAGGTGATCTCGTTCACCGGCCCCAGGGATCGGCCGACGATCCAGACCCCGCCGCGCACGGCGGCCAGCAGCGCGATCATGCCGGTGACGGCGAGGCCCTCCAGGAGCACCTGGAGGGTCTGATCGACCGAGCGCAGCGGCTGGGCCACCTGGAGCACGCCCACCACGGCCCCGGCCGAGCGCAGGGGCGCGGCGAGCTGGATCACCCGGCCGTGCCCGAGGGTGTAGATATGGGTGGTGGAGCTGCCGGCCAGGGCCGTCTGCCGGTCGGCCAGGTCGAGGGGCAGGTGCTCGTCGCGCAGGCTGGCAGAGGTGATATGAAACTCCCCCTCGGGATCGCTCACCTGGACGTAGAACGCCGAGGACTCCAGGCCCTCGATGCGCGACGGCAGTGCGCGCAGGAGCACGTCGGAGTCGGTGAAGTAGCCCGAGAGCAGCCCGGCGCTGCCTGCGAAGTCATGCTGGATCAGCTCGACGGTGGCCGCTAGCTCCTGGGAGACCTCGGAGAGCAGGGCCTGGCGCACCAGCCAGTAGACGCCGCCGATCATCAGCATCAGCACGCTGGCGAAGAAGAGGCTATAGCTGAGCGCCAGGCGGGTGCGCAGCGAGAGCTGGCGCCACCACATCTAGGCGTCCTCGCGCAGCACGTAGCCCACCCCGCGCACCGTGTGGAGCATGCGCGGCGCGCCGACGGCCTCCAGCTTCTGGCGCAGGGCGCGCACGTACACCTCCAGGACGTTGCTGTCGCTGCCGAAGTCGTAGCCCCAGACCCGCTCGTAGACCTGCTCGCGGGTGAGCACCTGGCGTGGGTGGCGCATGAAGAAGTCGAGCACCTCGAACTCCTTAGCCGTCAGCTCGACGCGCTGGCCGCTCACGCGCACCTCGTGGGCAGCGGCGTCCATCGTGAGGGCACCCACCACAAGCAGATCGTGCTCCTGCTGGGCGCTGCGACGGCGCAGCTGGACGTGGACGCGGGCGAGGAGCTCCTCGAAGGCGAAGGGCTTGGTGAGGTAGTCGTCGGCGCCGCCCTCAAGGCCGGCCACCCGGTCGGCCACGGCATCGCGGGCGGTGAGCATAAGGATGGGCAGCGGTGGGCCGGAGCGCAGCCGGCGGGCCACCTCGATGCCGTCGATGTCGGGCAGCCCCAGGTCGAGGATCACCAGGTCTGGCGGGCGCTCGCGGGCGGCGGCCATGGCCGCCGCCCCGCTGAACGCCACCTCCACCGTGTAGCCCTCGTAGACCAGCCCGCGCCGCAGGTAGCTAGCGATCTCGGCCTCGTCCTCAACCACTAAAATGCGCTGGCCCATCGCAACCTCACGGCACCTGACTCGCCCTCGCCACCGGCTGCATCATAGCATGGTTTGTCGGCAGTACCGCAAACGTCGCCCTGTCACCTTGGATATCCCGGCCCATGTTACCCTGAGCGCAGCGCAGGGTCTTCCCATCCACGCGCCTGGACGATGCGTCGCTGCGCTCCTGAGAGACATCCCGCGCACCGGTCATTCCGAGCGCAGCGAGGAATCTTCCAG
>JBAXES010000692.1:0-2593 GCA_037140315.1 Chloroflexales bacterium | reverse complement strand
TTCTTGAGCGGGGCGGCATCCTGGGCTGGGGCATCGTCCCGGCAGACCCGGTCGCCCTGGCCCATGAGCATGCGGATCTGCTGGCCCAGCGCTTTGAGCGCGCTGTGGACTACCTCGCCGCAGTCAGCGGCCTTGGCCATGACCGCATCTTCGACGCCGCGCTGATCACCAGCAGCGCGAGCCTGGCGAACCTCCCGGTCGAGTCTGCCGAGCAGGCGCTGCACATGTGCGCCGCCGTCTCGCGTCGGCTGCGCGACGATCACGGCCTTACGTAGCGGATAGCTGACAGCTGATAGTGCAACCTAACGAAGGAAAACGTATGCGGATTGTAGTGACTGGCTCGCTCGCGTTCGACTACATTATGGACTTCCCGGGCTACTTCAAGGATCACCTGCTGATGGAGAAGCAGCACATGCTCTCGGTTAGCTTCCTTGTAGACTCGATGAAGCGCCTGCGCGGCGGCGTGGCCGGAAATGTGGCCTATAACCTGGCCCTCCTCGGCGAGCGCCCGCTGATGGTGGGCACGGTCGGCCAGGACTTTGGCGAGTACCGGGCCTGGCTGGAGCGCCAGGGCGTCGATACGAGCGGGCTGGTTGAGATCGCCAACGAGTTCACGGCCTCGTGCTTTATTAACACCGACCGGGCGAACAACCAGATTGTGGCCTTCTACCCCGGCGCGATGAGCCACGACCATAAGCTCTCGCTGGCTGAGCTGGGCCTGACCGGCGAGGACCTGGTGCTGATCTCGCCGACCACGCCCGAGGCGATCCTGAGCTACGCCGTCGAGTGCCAGCAGCTTGGCATCCCCTACATCTTCGACCCAGGCAAGCAGTCGCCGCGACTGTCGCCCGACCATATCCGCACGGGGCTGGCCGGGGCGCGGGGGTTTGTCGGCAACGACTATGAGTTCGGCATGATGGCGCGTATGTTGGAGATCAGTGAGGAGCAGCTGATCGCGAGCGTGCCGCTGACGGTGGTGACGCGCGGCGAGGCCGGCTCGCTGATCTATGTCGACGGGCGCCTGGCGGCGAGCATCCCCACCGCGCCGGTGCGCGATGTGGTGGACCCCACGGGCGCCGGCGACGCCTACCTGGCCGGCCTGGCCCTGGGCATCGCCCACGACCTGCCGATCGAGGTGACTGGGCGGGTCGCGGCGCTGGCGGCGGCCTACACGATCGAGGAGCGCGGCTGCCAGGCCCACGCCTATGGACGTGACGCCTTCGCCGAGCGTTACCTGGCCGCCTTCGGCCACGAGCTGCCGGATGGCGCCCTGGCGGCGGTTGCGGCGCAGGCGAACTAACCTCTATGCGGGAGGTTCGAGGGGGGGGCGCCTCCCTTGAAGATCTTGTTTTATACCGCCACCTCCTCACATGAAAGGGGCGGGAGATCAGGCGAGCACACGGGCTCGCCCGTAATGACGCCCGAGTGGGCACCTCACGAGGAGATATAGGAATGACCGTAAGCTACGACATCAAGGACCTGAGCCTGGCTGAGCAGGGCCGCAAGCGCATGGACTGGGCCGAGAAGGAAATGCCGGTTCTGCGGCTGATCAAGGAGCGCTTCGAGAAGGAGCGCCCCCTGGCCGGCGTGCGGGTCAGCGCCTGTCTGCACGTGACCAGCGAGACCGGCAACCTGATGCGCACCCTGGCCGCCGCCGGTGCCGATGTGGTGCTGGTCGCCTCGAACCCGCTGAGCACCCAGGACGACGTGGCCGCCGCCCTGGTGGCCTTCGAGGAGATGCCGGTCTACGCGATCAAGGGCGAGAGCAACGATCTGTACTACCAGCATATCAAGGCTGGGCTCGAGCACAAGCCGCAGATCACCATGGACGATGGGGCCGACCTTGTCCACGGCGTGCTCAAGGAGTACCCCGAGCTGATCGCCGATATGTACGGATCGACCGAGGAGACCACCACCGGCGTCATCCGTCTGCGCGCGATGGCCGCCGACGGGGTGCTGACCTTCCCGGTGATCGCGGTGAACGACAGCGACACCAAGCACCTCTTCGACAATCGCTACGGCACCGGCCAGAGCACCCTGGACGGGATCATCCGCGCCACCAACATCCTGCTGGCCGGGAAGACCTTCGTGGTCGGCGGCTACGGCTACTGCTCGCGCGGCATCGCCGAGCGCGCCCGCGGCCTGGGCGCCAACGTGATTGTCACCGAGGTTGACCCGGTGCGCGCGCTTGAGGCGACCATGGACGGCTACCGTGTGATGACGATGGCCCAGGCCGCCCCCCTGGGCGACTTCATCGTCACCGCCACCGGCAACAAGCACGTGATCGACGACCGCGCCTTCGCCACCATGAAGGACGGCTGCGTGGTGGCCAACAGCGGCCACTTCAACGTTGAGATCGACATCCCGACCCTGGAGGCCCTGAGCGTCGAGAAGCGTCAGCCGCGCGCCTTCGTCGACCAGTACTGGCTCAAGGACGGCCGCAAGATCAACCTGCTCGGCGAGGGCCGCCTGATCAACCTGGCCAGCGCCGAGGGCCACCCCAGCGCCGTGATGGACATGAGCTTCGCCAACCAGGCCCTCGCCTCCGAGTTCCTGGTGCTCAACCACGGCAAGCTGAGCAACGGCGTCCACT
>JBAXES010000691.1:0-2594 GCA_037140315.1 Chloroflexales bacterium | reverse complement strand
TGAGCACGCGCACGGGGAAGGCCACCTCCTGCATCGAGTAGCCCTCGTAGAAGTGGAATCGGCCGCGCATTGCGGCCACCGGCTGCCCCTCCATCAGCCCCACCGCCAGCTCGCCGCGGTGGCCGGGCACCCTCGGCGCGTGGAAGCCGGGGATATCGGCGTAGGGCACGACGGCGGCCTGCCCCAGATCGTCGGCGAGGTCACCCAGCCCTGAGCCGAGGATGATGCCAACCTTTGGCCTCACCAGCGCCCGCGCCGCGATGACGGCGCGGGCCTGCTCGATTAGCTCGTACATAATTGTGTATCCACATGTGCAGGGGCGCAGCAGCGGCACCCTATGTCTGACTCAGGTTCGATTCTATTAAGCGCAGCTGCTGCGCCCCTACTAAATTCGGCTCAACAATTCTTTCTTCTTGGCCTCGAACTCGTCGGTCGAGAGGATGCCGCGCTCGCGCAGGGTGGCCAGCTCCTCCAGGGTGCGCTGGATATCTCCGGCCGACATCGACGGGTGCGCCGCCTGCCCCTGGTAGCCCTGCTGGTCGAGGTAGCCAAAGCCACGCTCGTGGTTGTGCTTGGCCTCTAGCATCGCCTTCTTAAACTCGATCGGCCCCTCGATCCGGTCCATCGTGTTGATCCCCTCCTCCGACGCGGTGAGGATCTCAACCGTGCCAAAGTTCATCATGCGACCGATCAGGGTCTGGCGCAGCTCCACATCATTGATCTTCTCCAGCGACGAGTCGATCACCTGCTTGTTGAGGATGCCGCGCACCTGGATCACCCGCCGGTCGGTGACGATATACTGCTCGGTGTTCCAGCGCAGGTAGTCGATGAATCCGCTGATCATCACGATCACGCTGATTACCACGCAGAGCAGCAGGATGAGGCTGCTGGCGGTGAGGCTGCCGACCAGCGGCGTGGTATTTGTGCTGAAGGCCCAGTTTGAGGCCACCCCGGCGGCCACCAGGACCGCAATCAGCGTGAGCTCGGCCAGGATGTTTGCGATAAGCACAAACAGGTGCTGACGAGCGATGTAGAGGATCTGCTCGCCCCGCCCGAGCAGCTGGTCAATATAGGCCATGACGGAACTCCTTATTCACCACGCATCACATCCTGGAGAAAGGTGATCGACGTTAGGTCGCGCTCGAGCAGGTGGCGCAGGTAGGCGCTCAGCAGGCTCTCCGCCTCGCCCCGCACCGGTGCCGAGAGGTGCAGGGCCTCGATCGCGCTGAGCGGCTGGCTCTGGAGGTAGCGCAGCAGGCGGAAGGCCGGGCCGCTCATCGCCATCGCCCGCCGGTCGGCGTCGCGCTCGCGCGGGCAGATCACGCCGCCGAGCTGCGGGCTGAACCGGTCGGCCTCCTCGGTGAGCAGCTCGCCGCACACGGCGCAGTGGTGCAGGTGCGGCCGGTAGCCGACGATCAGGAGCAGGCGCAGCTCGTAGGAGCGCAGCACCAGATCGGGGTTTACGCTCATGTCAAGGGCGGCCAGGGCATCGGCCAGCAGCTGGAAGAGCGGGCGGCTCTCGTCGCCATCTTCGGTGAACTTGTCGTAGAGCTCGGCGATATAGTAGGCGCGGCTCAGCCGGGCGATGTCGGCGCGCATGCGCGGGAATGAGTCGATCACCTGGCTCTGCGTGATGATGTCTAGGTTCCGCCCGATGGCGAGGAGCAGGGAGGTGTAGGTGAAGAGCTCAATGTGGCCAGCAATCCGGCTGGTGGTCTTGCGGACGCCCTTCGCCACCACCCTGCGCTTGCCGGCCGGGGTGGCGAGGAGCAGCAACCGATCCGCCTCAGCGAAGTCGCTGCGCCGCAGGATCACCGCCTCAGTTCGATAAATGCGCTCACGCATACGATTTACCTGCGCAGCGCTGTTATGGCGTGGTTGCTCATGGCAGTGGCACTATTATAGCTACTGCCGTAGCCATTATCAAGCCACAGAAGGTTGTGCGCCCCCATAGCCCTAGGGCCGCCCGAGGATCACATTGGTGTAGACAGCCTGAAACCCGTGGCGGTGGAGGTTGCGCTGCGAGTCGCTGCCCGGCACCGTCTGGGCGACCACCAGGTGGTAGCTGGCCGCCGACGCCGCCGCTAGGCGGGCCCGGATCAGGGCTGACTGGACGCCCCGGCGGCGGAAGGCCGGCAGGGTGCAGTCTGAGAAGAGGATTGCCACGCCGCCGCCGAGGGCGATTGCCCCTGCGCCGACCGGCTCCTCATCGATGGTGGCCAGAAAGCCGGTGACGTTCGAGCGCATCAGGGCGCTGCGCGGCAGCAGGATGTCCGGGGCATTGTCGGGCTGCGGCGAGGTTGCGCCCATACAGCCGGCGATGGTGTGCGCCCACACGCCGGGCTGCTCCGGGGAGACCACGCTGACCTCGACGTCGTCGGGCGCGGGCGGGAGGATGCCGCCGCCATAGGCGAGGACGCTCGTGCAGCTGCGGTACTGGTAGCCGCGATCCCGCAGCAGCGTGTGGAGGCTGGCGTCGGCGAGCGGGCAGAGCTCAACCTCTGGCGTGATCCCCTCGCTCCGGTAGAACGCCTCGACCTCGTCGATCTCGGCGGCGTCGACCGGCCCGCGCAGGCCGAGCCCCACCGCCCGGC
>JBAXES010000690.1:0-2610 GCA_037140315.1 Chloroflexales bacterium | reverse complement strand
CCCTGCTGGTCAAGTCGGGCCTGAACCCCGACACCGACCTGAAGGCTACCTTCGCCGGCAGCCACCCGACGGCGGTGCTCTCGGTGTGGAACGGCACCACCCAGGCCGGGGCCACCTTCGAGGGCAACCTCTACACCCTCGCCGCCCAGGGCCAGATCGAGCTCTGCGGCTTTGCGGACGGCCAGATCGGCAAGCCGCGCACCCCCGCCGAGATTAAGGCCGTCTACGATAGCTGCCCCGACGGCAAGATCGCGATCATCGCCTACTCCGACCCCATCCCGAACACGCCCTTCGCAGTGAACAAGAACCTGCCCGAGTCCTTTAAGACGGCGATCAAGAGCGTCCTGCTGGAGGTGAAGGATCACGCCGAGATCGTCAAGGGCCTCAAGCAGTGGTACGTTGACCCGACCAAGGACATGGGTCTGGCGCAGCTGGACGCCTACTACGACTCGCTGCGCGACATCGCCAAGCTGCTGAACCTGGACCTGAAGAAGCTGGCGAAGTAGTTGACGTCGGCGCGGCGCAGCCTCGCTGCGCCGCGCCGGCATCGGATGGCTGACTATGGATCAGAACATGCTGCTTTCTACCCTGGCCCGCGCCGACGCCGACGCGGTGAAGGCGTTCGCCGAGGGCCTCATCCCGGCCCTCGGGCCGATCACCGTGCTGGTGAATCGCACCGGCCTGGCCATGCTGCCGATGGAGGAGACGGTGCGCGGCGAGGCGTTCTACCTCGGCGAGGTGCTGCTGTCCGAGGCCCACGTGCGGGCCGCCGGGGCCGAGGGCTACGCGGCCTGCCTGGGCCGCGACCTGGAGCAGGCCCTGGCGGTGGCCCTGGTCGACGCGGCCTACGCCGCCGGGCGTGACCGGACGCGCATCGCGGCGTTTGTGGCCGCGCAGGCCGCCGCCCTGGCCGCCGAAGACGCGGTCCTCGGCCAGCAGGTGGAGCAGACCCGCGTCGAGCTGGAGACATTCTAATTATGACCGTACCTGTGATGAGTCCTGTCGACGCCCGCCAGCACGCCACCTTTACGGCGCTGATGTGGGCGCTGAGCTACCCCGGCCGCGCCGCGCGCCTGCCCGCCGCTGGCCCGGACGCCCTGGCACTGATCGGCGAGACCCTGGTGGATCTGGAGGTCGGCTTCTTCACGCCCGACGCCGCCCTGGCGGCCCGGCTGGCCCGCACCGGCGGGCGCAGCCTGCCCGCCGACTCGGCCCCCTACCAGTTCTACCCGCGCCTCGGTCGCTCAGAGCTCAGCCTGCTCGCCGCCGCGCCCGTGGGCAGCCACGCCGCGCCCGACCTCGGTGCCACCATCGTGATCGGCTGCGCCCTCGACCGGGGCACCTGCCTACACCTGAGCGGCCCCGGCATCAAAGGCCCGTGCGAAGTGCTCGTTGGCAACGTATCAGATGAGCTGTGGGATCTGCGCGCCACAGCGGCGCGGGTGCCCTTGGGCTGGGATATGTTCCTTGTCGCGGGACATACCGTGCTGGGCCTGCCGCGCACCACCGCCGTGGAGGTGCTCTGATGGCCTATGTGGCGGCCCGCGGCGGCGAGCAGGCGATCGCGGCGGCAGAAGCGCTGCACGGCAGGCTGAATGGCCCGCTCAGCGCCGAGCTGGTGCGCTCCATCGAGCGCCAGCTGCCCTACCTGGTCGATCGGGTTATGGGTGAGGGCTCGCTCTACGCGCCGGATCTGGCGGCCCTGGCCCTGGCCCAGACCGGCGGCGACCTCTACGAGGCGGTGCTGCTGCTGCGGGCCTACCGCAGCACCCAGCCGCGTATCGCCTACGCCCGGCCCGTGCGCCAGAGCGAGCTGCGCACCGTGCGCCGCATCTCCGCCGCCTTCAAAGACATCCCCGGCGGCCAGATCCTCGGCCCTAGCCTGGACTACAGCCACCGACTGCTCAGGCTCGATGTGCTTGAGAATGGTGAATTAGGAATGGTGAATGGTGAATTACCTGTAGAGAAAGCCGAGCATGCTGAATTGCCCCCCGAACATTCACCATTCAGCATTCAGCATTCACCATTACCCGCCGTGGCCGACTGGCAGCGCGAGAATGGCCTACTGGCCCCGCTCCCTGCGCGTGAGCCGCCCGACCCGTCGGCCCTGCCCGACGTCACCCGCGAGCCGATCAGCTTCCCCGCGCCGCGCGCCCACCGGCTCCAGTCGCTGGCCCGCGCCGACACCGGCGGCGTGCTGGCCCTCGGCTACGCCGGCATGCGCGGCTACGGCATGTCCCACCCGACCGTGAACGAGCTGCGCCTGGGCTACGCCGAGGTGACGCTGCGCCACCCGACCACTGGGGTGGAGTTCAGCGCGGGGCGCGTGCGGGTCAGCCAGGCCGAGGTGGTGGACACCGGGGCCGGCGCGCCCGGCGACTCGCCCCTGCGCCTGGGCTTCACCGCGACCATCGGCTGGAACGAGGTGAAGACCATCGCCGGTGCCATGCTCGACCTGGAGATGAGCGCCGCGCGCCCGCACCCGGCGCACCAGGAGGAGTTCGTGCTCTACCACACCGAGCCGGTCGAGTCCTCGGGATTCTGCATCCACTACAAGCTGCCGCACTACGTCACCTTCGGCAGCGCCCTGGACAACCTGCGCAAGGCGAC
>JBAXES010000689.1:0-2611 GCA_037140315.1 Chloroflexales bacterium | reverse complement strand
ATCGAGCTGCTTGGTGACGCCGACCACGCGGCGATCGCCGGCGGCTTCTTCGCCCCGGCCGAGCGGCGCGCCCTCGACGCGCTGCCGCCCGCGCAGCGCCGGGCCGCGTTCTACCGCTGCTGGGTCTGTAAGGAGGCCTTCGCCAAGGCGCGCGGCGATGGGCTGGCCATGGCCCTGGATCGCTCTGTCGTGAGCGTGGACCCCGCCGCGCCCGCCGCCCTGCTGCATGTCGACGGCGACCCGGACGAGGCCGGGCGCTGGTGGCTCACCGCTATAACGCCGGCGGAGGGCTTTGTCGCCGCGCTCTGCGTCGAGCGGCGCGCGGGCGGCCCGCTGCGGCTCAGCGACAACACCGACCCGAAGACCCACTAAGGAGCGCCTGCGATGCCTGCGCTGATCCTCGACTGTGACGGGGTGCTCGCCGAGACCGAGCGTGACGGGCACCTCCCGGCATTCAACCAGACCTTCGCCGAGTTTGGCCTGCCCGTGCGCTGGACGCCCGAGGGCTACGCCGCGCAGCTCGCGCTCGCCGGGGGGCGCGAGCGGCTGGCCAGCATGCTCAGCGCAGAGTTTGTGCGCGCGGCCGGGCTGCCCGCCGACCCGACCGCGCAGCAGGCGCAGGTAGACCGCTGGCACCGGCGCAAGACCACGATCTTCACCGAGCGCGTGGCGGCCGGGCATGTGGCGGGCCGGCCCGGGGTGGTCCGCCTGGTGGACGAGGCGCTGGGCGCGGGCTGGCGGCTGGCGGTCGCCTCGGCAGCGGCCGAGGCGGCGGTGCGCGCGGTGCTGACGCAGATCGTCGGCCCGGCGCGGGCGGCGCGCTTCGCCCTGTTCGCCGGCGACATCGTCGCGCGCAAGAAGCCGGCCCCCGACATCTACCAGCTGGCCCTGGGGCGGCTTGGGTTCGCGCCGTCCGACGCCCTAGTGATCGAGGACTCGCGCCAGGGCCTGTGTGCGGCCGTGGCTGCCGGCATCCGCTGCATTATCACGCCGAGCAGCTACACGGCGGGCGAGCCGTTCGACGAGGCGATCATGGTCATCTCGCACCTGGGCGACCCGGGCGCGCCGCTGGAGGTGCTGGCGAACCGCGGTCGGGCGACGCCGGGGGCGGCCCTCACCGTGCGCGACCTGGCGGCCTGCCTGAGGCCGTGACCTACGCCGCCGTCACGCGGCGGGCTGCTTCGCGCGCAGGATCGCGCTCAGGCCGCACACGAGCGCCGCAAGCTCCGCGCACTCCAGGCGGCCGAGCAGGTCGCGCATATACTGGTGCCCGCCCTGCTGGAGCGTCTCGATCAGCGCCCCGCCGTCCGCCGCCAGCTGCACGATGATCCGCCGCCGGTCATTCGGGTCGGCCACCCGCTCCACCAGCCGGACCTGCTCGAGCCGGTCGACCAGGTGGCTGACGGTGGACTGGGTGACGCCCAGCACCTCCGCCAGGGCGTTCACGGTTAGCGGCCCCCGGTGCGCCACCACGAAGAGGGTCTTGAACTGAGCCATCGTCAGCTCCAGCTCCATCCAGCGGGGGATGGTCGTATTCTGCATCGTCAGCGAGAGCTGGCGCTGGAGCTCAAAGAC
The DNA here is from genome assembly GCA_037140315.1 of Chloroflexales bacterium. Lineage (GTDB taxonomy): Bacteria > Chloroflexota > Chloroflexia > Chloroflexales > Chloroflexaceae > Oscillochloris. Next base: position 1,036 of record JBAXES010000689.1, on the reverse strand, counting down.
GGTCGCGATCAGGTCGGACTTGGGGTCGGAGGCCGGATCTGGCTCAGGCAACATCGCGCGTTTCCCTTCAGATCAAGGTTAGGGCTGCCACCCTTGCCCCTATTATATGCACGACATCCAATACTTTGCAAGTCAGGCATATTGACAATATCGAAATATATGCTACCCTCATTGACGAACGACGCTGCCTATGTCGTCATGAGGTCGATCACCATGAGTAGCACCCGTCCCAAGGAGCGGCTGAAGGGCATGCCGATCTCCGATGTCGCGATCCAGCAGCCGGTCTTCATCACCATGATGATGCTGCTGGCGGTTGTCGTCGGCCTGCTCGCCTACCGCTCGCTGCCGGTCAACAACCTGCCCGACTTCTCCATGCCGATCGTCTCGGTCTCCGTGACCTACCCCGGCGCCGGGCCAGAGACGGTCTCCCAGCAGGTGGCCCAGCCGATCGAGGAGGCGATCAACACAATCAGCGGGGTCGACACGATCAACTCCACGGCGGGCGAGGGCATCGCCCAGATTATGGTCACCTTCGGCGAGGGCGTCGATATCGGCCAGGGCATGCAGAGCATCCGCGAGAAGGTGAGCGCCGTCGTCCCGCGGCTCCCCCGCGACACCGGCACCCCGATCTTCCAGCAGTTCGACGTGGGCGCGCTGCCGATCCTCCAGCTCGCCGTCTCGAGCGACGGCTCGCTCTCGCCGCTCAAGCTGCGCCAGCTGATCGACGACGTCTTCGTCCCCGCCGTCCAGCGCATCGAGGGGGTCGGCTCGATCACGGTGAGCGGCGGCCAGGCCCGCCAGATCAATGTGATGATGGACCTGGATCGGCTCAGCGCCTACCAGGTGGCCCCCTCTCAGATCAGCGCGGCCATCCGCAACGCCAACACCAACCTCGGCCTGGGCAGCGTCGACACCGGCGACCAGAACATCAGCCTGCGCGCGCCCAGCCAGATCACCAGCGCGGATGATATCGCCAGGCTGCCGATCACCGGCACCCGCTACACCGTCAGCGATGTGGCCCGGGTCGAGGACGGCG
>JBAXES010000688.1:0-2616 GCA_037140315.1 Chloroflexales bacterium | reverse complement strand
GCCCCGGCGCGGCCCTGGGCCAGCAGCCGCCGCCCGTCGATCGGGTCGACCACCACATCGACGGCGACCCCGCGACCGGTGCCCACCGGTCGCCCGGCGTGCAGCGCGGGGAAGCTGTCCACCCGGCTCTCCTCGCCGATCACGATCCGCCCGTCCATCTCCAGGCTGTCGAGGGCGCGCAGCATCGCCGCGCTGGCCACGTGGTCGGCATCGTCGCGCTGGCCCAGGCCCATCCAGCGGGCGGCGCTGATCGCGGCCGCCTCGGTGGCGCGCACGAGGTCGAGCCCGGTGTTCCGGTGCAGTCGCGCTTCGCTCGTGGGCATGGGTGCCTCCCCGGGGCTAAGCCCCAGACTGATCATGTGATGGATGGTCACACCTCGACGGCCTCCAGCAGGCCGGCGGCCTCCCAGGCAAGCATGCCGCCCTGGAGGATGCTGACGTTCGCGTGGCCGTGGGCGGCGAGGTGGGCGGCGGCGCGGGCGCTACGCCGGCCGCTGCGGCAGGCCAGGATGATCGGTCGGTCGCGCGGCAGCGGGCTGGGTGTCGCGAGGATGTTCGGCAGCGGCAGCAGCTGGGCCTCGGGGATGTGGCCCAGGCGGTACTCACGCGGCTCGCGCACATCCACCACCAGGGGCGGATCGGCCCCGCGCAGGCGTGCCCACAGCTCGCGCGCGGCCAGCGCCGGGGCCGGTGCCGCCGGCGCGTGGCCGCCCAGGGCGATCACGCCGCCCGCCAGCGTGCGCTTGGGCAGATCCTGGCACTCGCGGAAGGCCCGCGCCTCACACTCGTAGATGCAGATCGCCGGGTCGAGCACGTGGTGGAAGAGCTCGCCCACGGCCGCATCCTCTTCCAGAAAGTGATCGCCCCCGAGGAGCGCGACGAATCCGGTGCTGCGCATCACCCGCAGCACCGGCTCGCGCACGCGCACCAGAAACATCCCGCCGCCGCGCTCCCGGCAGATCCGCAGGATGTTCTCTAGGGCGCGGATGCCGCTGATGTCGCAGTGCTGGACACTGTTCATCCGCAGCATCAGGAAGCGCTGCTGGGGGCTGATCATCAGCAGGTCGTAGAGGCTCTCCTCGACGTGGTTGGCCGCGCCGAAGTACAGGTCGCCCAGCAGGTCGACCACAGCCAGCTGCGGGCAGCCCGACTTGCCCGGCTGGTGCGCCCAGTGGCGGAAGCTGGCGTCGGGCAGCACCGCCAGCACCCGCGGCGCGCTCGTCTTCAGCAGATAGTAGCCCAGCGACATGAGCACGCCGATCAGCACGGCGAACTGGAGCGGCAGGGCGAGGGTGGCCGCCAGGGTGATCAGCATGATCGCCGTGTCGCCGCGGGCCCCGCGCCAGATCCGGGCCATCGCCCGCCGGTCGATCATGCTGTAGGCGGTGACCAGCAGGGTGCCGGCGAGGACGGGGCGCGGGAGGTGGCTGATCAGCGGGGCCAGCACAAACATCGCCGCCAGCACGAAGAGTCCCGAGAACGCGTTGCCCAGCCCGGTCTGCGCGCCCGACTGGTAGCTGAGGGCCGAGCGGTTGAAGGAGCCCGAGCATGGGTAGCCGCTGAACAGGCCGGCGGCGATATTGGCCAGCCCCTGGCCCACGAACTCCTGGTTGCTGTCGAGGCGCTGCCGCGAGTGGCTGGCCACCGCCCGCGCGATCGCCACCACCTCCACCAGGCCGATGATCGCTAGGGCCAAGGCCCCGTTCGCCAGCTGCCCGACGAGGTGGACGTTCAGCGCGGGCAGCGCCGCCAGGGGCGGCAGCCCGTGGGGCAGATCGCCCAGCACCTTCACGCCCAGCGACTCCAGGCTCAGGGCCCACGAGGTGAGCCCGCCGGCCACAACGCTCAGCAGCACCGCCGGCAGCTTGCGCTGGAGGCGCGGCAGCGCCAGCAGCAGCCCTGCGGTGCCCAGCCCCAGGATCAGCGACGGCAGGTGGGCCTGGCCGGCCTGCGCCGCCGTGAAGCGCAGGGTGTCGATGATGCTGCTGGTGCTCTGCAGCCTGACGCCGAGCAGCGGCTCGATCTGGTTGGAGATGATCAGGATGCCAGCCCCGGCGGTGAAGCCCACCGCCACCGAGTCGGAGACGAAGTTGACCAGGACGCCCAGCCGGGCCACGCCCATGATCAGGCGGATCAGGCCCGCCATCACGGCGATCAGGCCGGCGGCGGCGATGAACTCCGGGCTGCCGGGCGCGGCGACCGGCAGCAGCACCGAGAGGGTCAGGATCGACGCGGTGTTGGTCGGCCCGCTGTGCAGGTGGCTCGATGAGCCCCACAGCGCGCCGATCACGCTGGCCATGATCGCCGCGTAGAGGCCCATGGTCGGCGGCAGCCCGGCGAGCAGCGAGAAGGCCAGCGACTGAGGCAGCAGCACGACGCCCACCGACGCACCGGCGATTAGGTCGGCGCGCAGCGCGGCCCGCGAGTACCCCCGCAGCAGACGGATCGGCTGGGTGAGCATGGCGGGCGAGCCGCGCAGGGATGCCAGCATTGCCGTTATCCTCGGTGATGGTTTATGCTTCCCTATGGTAGCACGTTTTGTCCGCCTGGGGCGTAGCCCCATCAGGGCTCGTGCAAAGTCCCTGGGGCTGCGCCCCAGACCCCGCTTTTTGTCAG